>NZ_LBAW01000015.1 GCF_001648595.1 Legionella bozemanae
ACAGACCCCCACTACAGTCTTTCTTTGAATTTTGTGGGGATCGTACAGGCTTTATGCGCGGTATCCAGAGGATGTATATTGTGGCACAAAAGGTTCTGATTAGGATGGGCCATTGTGCTGGATATCGCGCATAAAACGCGGTACGTAGAAAGCTGAGTATATTTCATTTAAAAACATTAAAGTGACATTCAAGTTTCGCATGGTTCTTTCAGGGTTCATTCGCCAGGGCGATGAAAAAAGATAATGTCAGCTTATCTGAAGATTTCATGCCTTATTATTATTCACCAAAACAATAAATTAGAGCTTAGCAAAAAAAACGGTAACTTCTGGATGCCCCTATAGGAAAACAACATAGGTCACAGCCAAAACTAAATTGCATTCTTTTGATATTGAAAACTGTATCTTGCCCAATTAATAAATAATCAAATATTTTCATCTTTCAACAACTAAAAATCAGGTACTTGGATATGCTCTTGAATTCTCATTTATATACACTATGATAAAAATATATGCTAAATGACTTATTTTAAGCAAACATTTGCATGTATTTCTGAGGAGACATCCATGAGAGCTAAAGCTTCAAAACTATTACCGGGATTTGCACAAACGGTATATCACGATATATATCCACACGCATCCAGATATACTTTTAAACATGCTTTGAAGATGGATACCACTTATCTCCAATACCAAGCCCAACAAAGAACTCAAAGGATACAGCTGCTTCGAGATAGCATTCCGACTAGCCCTAATCTGATATATCGGGGTTCAGAGGGTATGGATGAGGTCCTCAGTACAATGAAGACAAATCGCGTGGGTAGAAAACCTGCAGAAAGCAAGAAGTCAACCTCGTTTGATATTGTAGGCTATATTCGAGATAATGACAGCAGGTATTTTCTCTCTTTTACACCCTGCAAAGAAACAGTAAAACCTTATACTGTGGGTTTATCATTAATTCCCAAAAAAGGCTATATTTTTGTTACTGGCCTTCCAATGGTATATACGACCCCACAAAAACTTCTTCTTTTAAATGAAAAGATGTTTAAGCGCTACGATCAAAGAATGATTGATGCGATGCCCCAAGACGATGTCCGAGGATATCAAAGCATTGTAACGATGACTCAAAATAATAATGAAATTACCGGAATTATCGGTGGTTCAGCAAAAGATGATTGGCGATCTGAAGTTAACAAGCGCATGCATAGCGTCATTGAAGTTTGTGGCCCTGGACGTATTGCATCATCTGTTATGAGCTCTGCTGAGCCTGCCCATGTGAGGCATTGGCAAAATCCAGATTTTTCTCCTGAACTTGTGGCAGTGGATGTTGTTTTCTTTGATACTCCTGAAGAGTATGAAGAAATGAATGAGAAAGCCAGAGATATGAGACTTATATGCAAAGGCGAACGATTACCTACTCTTTCCGATGTTCAAGCTCTCATCAAGCAATTAAACGACTGGGGAGATATTTATAGAACCAGTGAAACGATGAAAGTCACTGCATTTCCCAGTCAAATTAAGCCTGGGCATAAGGAAGGTCTTGTTGAGCATTTGGATGCGCAAATTAAAGCAAATTCATCCATAACCCCATTAGAAGAACTAAGAGCGCCTCAAATATTATAATGATTTGAGACAGGCAGATAAGGATAAGCTCATTATCCTATCTATTTTGGCACGCAAAATGGATTGAGGTGACGTATTCTAACCAGGTAACACTAATGGTGCATCAGTGATTCAACACCATGTAGACGCCACGCAAAATAGGTTAAGGATTTAAATTATGTTAGCTAGGTTAAGGTTTTTTGCAAGAAAAATTCCTTCAAGTGAAGCATATTCAGCAATTCACGATGTTTATGCATCACATAAACCCAATCTCATTAGAGGGAGCCTGACTGGTGAACGTTGGCGTTATCAGAGTATGGGGCAAACTTTAAAAATGATTACTCATGTCGAAAAATATAAAGAATTGCAACAACAAGCAATCACTAATTTAAATCTTTGGTCAAAAACAAAATCGGAGATTCCGTGGATAGTTGAAGTCGCATATAAAGATTGGGGTGTTGCAGCTTTTGAAGCAACTAAAAAACGTGGAGTAATATATACCGTATTGAATATGGCAAATTCGCTCTATCCTGGAGGCGGTGCATTGGAAGGTGGAAGTGCCCAAGAAGAAAATATGTGGCATCGCAGTTCTTGCGTCCTTTCATTAGCAGATAAATTGGTCAAATTAGACAAGGATACTAATACGTTTGTATATACTAAAGAAGGAACAGAACTGGTAGAAGCCAGAAAAAAAATGACAGGCAAAGAACGTGATATTTTAAGGGAACGTTGTCCTATGCTGTTTTCACCCGAAGTCTATAAAACCTTCCATAGCGACGTGCCAAGAATATGTTTTAGAGGCCCAGAAATATTACTGCCAGCAACAGTGGATGACTATCCACCAAGTGGATATATTGCAAGCCCTGAGATGAGTTATGCATTTCTTTCTCCAGCAAGTATTTTTTCTTTCTATGAATTAAGATCGGCTGCTCCTGAACATTTTGCGGAATCACAATCAAAAGACCCTAGCATATTAAAAGCACACAGAGAAGATTTGCGCCGACGAATTGCAGCGCAACTGGATACATTAATTCTTATTGGGCAACCTAATGTGATTTTGGGTGCTTGGGGTTGTGGCGAATTTAAAAATGAACCCAAATTAGTCGCAGAAATTTATGCTGAAGAAATTGGAAAAAGAGCTCATTTTTTTCAACATATTATGTTTGCTATAATTAATACCAAATCAAATTCCAATAATTTCGAAATATTTGAGAGAACGCTTACCGGCTTGCAACTTGGTGATACCAGCATCCCCAGAATCACCCTGTAGCTTAAAATTCAGTATTTCTTTAGACTATTTTAGTGAAATACGCTGACTTCCCTCCACCTATTTTTTTCTGGATATTAGGAGTTTTTATTTTTTATTTTATCTAACTGCATTTCCTCATTGCCTAAATCCTCTTCTTGCTCACTCACTTCCCCCTTTTCCTCATCGTTTTCAACTGGGCTTTTAATTATGCCTTTAAGCATATGGCGAGCAACTGTATTTGTCGTTGAAGTTGGAGTAGGATCCTTTGAAACTTCACTGCCTCCCCATGAAACGAGAAGTAGCGCACTGTAGAGCAGTTGAAACAAGTACATGACTTGGGCGACCACCCCTTCATCATGAAACATAAGGCTTATTGCTAATCCTAATATAGTTGCCGAAAAAATAGCCTGGAGTCCTTGAATCACTTTTTCATTAAGATGGGTATCTGCCCGACATACCGCATAACCGGAATTCAGTACCTGGGCAAAAGATATAGGTATTAACGGAATAGGGCTTGTCGTGTTAGCAATTTGCAATCCTGCTTGTACTGTTAATTGGGTCACAGCTAGGCCGGCATTACCTCGTTGGGCATTTCTATGGGCAGGTGAAGACTGGGGCGCACGCGCTTGAAGACGATCCAATACACTAGAATAAGTTGTTCCTGAGGGCATTTTTTAAAATCCTTTTAAAAGTAAATTAAGATTTATCGTTAACTGATTTCAACCACTGAAATTCCGTGCATTTTTCAATTAAGGTTTTCCAGAAGCAAGTCATTATTTTAACTCGTTTTTTTTCAACTTCAATGTATGGGAGGGCATATTTAATTATTAATCAAAAATATTTTAAATGACGCAGCCATCTTTTCTTCAAAGGCAATAGATACATTGCGATCGCTGTACTTTATAGTTTATCGTTATACTTCTGATGCCAACTGATTTATCTCCGATGAAATTTTTAGAACCAAATACAAGCAAAAGCATACCTCCTCAGCACCATATAATCGCAGCAAATTTGTGGAAAAAAGATCATTATCGCCTGATCACAGTAATTCATAATACCCCTTGGTATCAGTCAACTGGCAGAAATTCGGGGTATGCAGGAACCTGGTTCTTTTTTGGGGGTGTGTTAGAAAAGAAAAACGATCGACATGCTTCAGGTTGGATGATCAAGCCCAAAGCATTGCTTGAAGCGCGTTATAGCAAAACTCAATTTTTTGGTAAAGATACCGCTCATTACATACGCAAACACTCTATGCAAAAACTTATTAGTTTTTCACGGTTTGGAGATATTAAAAAAATTTGTATTTCGGCATCCCTTGATGGTGGGTTTTGGTTATCAGACAAAGGAAAAAAGCTGAAAAAATACCTTCGAAAAAATTATCCTGAATATTTTCTAACAGATGAATTAATAAAAGAAATACAGGCATCGGCAAAACGTACTGATTTACCTATTTATACTCATCGTAAAAAGGTAAATCGTTGGTTGTCTGAGCAAGGGGTTGCCTCTGTGGGGGTACTACATAATGAGATGCTGTTATTCAAACCTTAGTTGCAATGAATTATTACCACTGCGATAAAGAATAACCCGAGGCGCATGTTTGCACTCAGGCCATTCTCGATTTATCCTAGTGTGTTATTTTTCCTTTGTCATCGCCACACAACCAATCCATACTTACCTCAAGCTCATCGGCAATTTTTTGCATGGAATTGGAATCCAAAGCGACACCATATAACAGCGCTTCAATTTTAAATTTAGGTAATTGGAATAATTTAGAGCACACTTGCACGCGTTCTGTCATTAAGGCAGGAACACCAAGCTCATCGAGCTCTTGATGCAAACGTTCAGTTAGTTTTTTGTTTGACATGGTAATCTCCTTTCGACTTTTTATCAGTGTAAAACAGAGAAGCTTAAGGATTGATTAACAAAACACATTTTGAAGGAAAAAAATTAAACTGTTTTTCTTGCATTGGAAAGTGTAGCAGTTATGAGTTAGATATTCAGGGGCGGCACTTATTACACCAGATGAGGTATCATCACCTTTTTTGAACCATTTATCGGTTTTTTAATGGGCATATTGTTATATACATTATCATTCTCGCGCAGGCGGGAATGACAGGAATTTAAATTAAAATATATCATTACCATTAATATTGATTATTAAAAATTCTTGCGTATAAAAAAGTGACATTTCATCAAGTCTCGCATCCATAGATTGAACACCAGACAATGATGCATTTTCGTATTTATCTTTTAAGAGTTTTCAATTGAAGAATTCCCACTGGAATTAAATAAAAATATTAAGTACTTTATATAATAAAACACTATTTAGAATCTTAATCATGGGAAAAATAAATTTAGATGATTATCTTAAAAAAATAAAAATTATTGTTCCTTCGCTAACTGATGCCTCGCGCGAAGATAAAATTGCTTTTTTAAGAAAAATCTATTTTGCTCATGTCCAAACTTTTCCCTATTCAAATATTGAATTACGAAAAATTTCCAAACAGCATCTTTTCCAAAGAAATTCATTGTCTTTTTTTAGTTATAAAGATTTGCTTTCTTCCCAAAATGGAGGATATTGCTTTCAAACGGCTAGTTTATTATTCGATGCCTTATCACAACTGGGATACGTCGTTTCATTTTGTGCTGCGCGAGTGCTTCTAGGAGCCAAGCCTAATGCATCTGAAATACTTCAGTTTCCTCCTACTCATCTTATATTAACAGTTCAAATTGATGAGCAAAAATTTCTTCTGGATCCCGGATTAGGCTCTTCCGCTCCGCGTTTCCCCATACTCATTACGGGAAAAAATGAGTCGATTGCTCAAAACGAAGATGAGTTTAAGTTTTATCCTATTGATGACATCCATGTTCTTGAGAAAAAAACAAGAAAAGGATGGTTTCTCTTAATGCAAACTGATTTGACTCCTATAAGTCAGGAAAAAGTAGCAATGAATTTACTCAAACTGGAACGGCATCCGGAAAAACTTGCAATACGCGATGCCAAAACAGTTGTTGGAATAATTACCGAGCATGGTCGAAAATCATTGGTTTGGGATGCACAATCAAAACAGTTAAAATATTCAGCAAGTGAGGGTACAAGATACACTGAAAAAATTTTGACCAACTTTGAAGAAGGTAGCCAAGTACTTGTTGATGAATTTGGTATTGATATTTCAGCTAAAACATTAAAAACTCACTGCACGGATACTTTACCCCTGCCAATAAAACCTTGGACAATCCATTTCCCTATTGATCACTTTGAATTGAAAGAAATGGAAAAAAATTTAAGGATTACTCTGTGACCTCTTTTGAGTTCACAAAGTTTATTTTGTAGATCACACTATCCGTACGAAATCGCAACCGTTCACTTAAGCTATTAGCTACACTTAAGTAATGCTGGTTATTCACCGTAAAAACTGCAGCATTAACTCCCCCATATGTTGTGATGTTTTGTATTACCTGAAATTTACCATCGATCCATTGATATAACTGGGATAATAATTTCGTTCTCGGGTTCGTTCTGGATCCCGTAATAAAGTTAATCCGAAACAAATAATGTTTGCCATGATTTGAGAAAAATACAAAATTTCGACCTCCTAAACCTTTTAATACTTGAAACTCTTGAAATTGCTTACCATTCCACTGATAAATAATTGACGAGTTAAGAAGATTAGCGTATGCCAAGTAAAATTTTCCATCTATAGTAAAATGAGTAAATGCTCGTCCACCGGCTTTTGCAATGCTTTGGAATAAAATAAATTTCGCTCCATTCCAACGATAAATAGTCGAAGCATTCACATGATCCGTGAGTGCTAGGTAATAAAAACCATCTAACGAAAAAAAATCCCATCCATAGCCCCACTTTGTAGGAAGAGTTTGAAAAGGAACAAATTTTTTTCCATTCCATTCATAAATAATTGAATCGGTATTGTTTGTTATTTTACTGTTAGGTAAAACAACTCCATTAGCAAATGCCAAGAAATGTCGTTTTTCAATAGAAAAAGCATAAGCACTTTTAGATGCATAGGTAAAAAATTGCTGAATTGGGTAAAAATAATGGCCATCCCAGCGATATAATTTTGCATAGGTATTCAAGTTATACGGCGCTTTAGCACCTGAGTGTATTGAAGATGTAGCAAGATAAGCTTGATTTTCGATTTTGAAAAAGGCAGTGCCTTCATTACCATGTCCTGGGATTTTTTGATGCAGCATCAACTTGTGATCATTCCACTTGTAAATAAGCACATCGACATCTGCATTACCACCATTCATATTTGCTGGAGTATTTGGCACATCCTGGGCTAATTGGGGCACGGCGATATATTGAGAACCGCCAATTGTAAACGGCGTCATGTCTCTTGCACCAGATGTCTTTAAGTATTGATAGGGGGAAAGTATCGCCTCTTTTGCTTGTCCCCAAACTGGAAATACTAAAAAAAAGGTCATGCTTCTCAATAATTTTTTAATCACTATTGAATCCTTGGATTTTCCTGCGGATAAGCGGATATGCCTTGGGGAAATCCAGTAGTAATGCCAGGAATACTTATTTTATTGTAATCCCAGTTCTTTGCAGCAAGCTCTCCTGCCATCCAAAAACCAACCGTATTGGACAGCATTTGTGTTGGTTCAGCTAATGAAAATTTTAGGCGCATTAAAAAATCTTCAATCTCAGGTTGTTTTGAATAAGTATAATCACCGGGTATGGCAGGACGACCAGGTAAAAAGATACTGGGAATATTGGTAAAGACTTTATTAGCGATAATTGTGCGATTGTGCCTCGATGTCCATATATTATTGTAATAATCATAATCAGCACGAGGTAATTGTTTTTCACCTAATGAAGATTTAACCGCTGCATAAGGCGCTATATAAATTCTATCGGATGGCAAGGTGTTATTGGAGAGTGCCTCAACAAAGGGAACCAACCAATTATTGCCTTTAGTCACACCTGCCGAAACATTTGCTCCAGCAACAAAGCGAATAATTACTTTTGCATTTGGCCAATCAATATTTAATTGGGCTATTTTACGATGAAGCTCATCCATGCTTTGTAAGGCGGTTAACATAAACGTGCCTACCATTACATTATTAAAAGGAATTGGGTATGTGTTATTCCCATCAAGGAAATTATTTTGTAAGGAGCTCATGTCAAATGTTTGTTTCCCGCGAAGAACCTCACTCATATAATTGCCTGCCATGGAACAAGCATAATCAATCATATTATGAATTAAAGTTAAATGCGGCTTCCATGCAGGTGCGTTCACTTGCTCCAACCAGTTGTTGTCTGTTTGCGCATTTATTTCTTTTACTGCTTTAACATCTTTGAGCAAGTTTTCCATTTGCGACGTCCAATTGCTATCGCCATTTTCCTTTATTTTTGCAAGATACATTAGCGCAGAACCAATATGTGATACTGCAGTCATTTCTGTGAAGCCCGAGTTCGGGGCAGTACGCATCAATTGCTCCAGCTCTAACTGCTGGTCGCTGTTATAAATATACAATGTTGAATTAATAAATAGGATCAATGAACCATTATCTTGTTGTGTTAAGTTACTGTTTTTTTTCAGTTCTGACTGCAATAAAGTTTGAGAAATATTAATTTTTTCCTTAGGGTACTGCGCATCTCCATTTCCAGTAAAATCATAATATAAATTCCAGAACGCTTGGGGTGTTGCATAACCATTATTTGCTGTGTTGCCGCCTTCATTTTGGTTCGTCACAACCATGGGACTATAAACATTTTTATGATGCAAATCAGTGCGTGCAAGAACTAGGTCATTCAAACCAAAGACAAATAACATGACATGGAAAATTCTGATGCGGGATAATTTCATAACAAGAATCCTTCTGTTATTCACAGCAATGTAGCGCTTATATATTTACCTATCAGTAGATAGGCTCCCTAGATATCATGTCGCTTTAGTGCGATTGTTGCAAGTATATCCACGTCAGTTCTAATATTACCATTTGATTTAAATGACTTTATCTTATATAAAAATTATTCCTCATGGATTAGAAAAGTTCCATTGCTTATCTCTTTCAAGATTGAGAAATTTCTTACACGAATATGAGCTAAAAAGGCGATGATAATTTAGAACATTTTGTTATGCTTAACACAACGAGGAATGACAATGGATGTCTTAAAAGGAAATTTATAGCATCATGGAAGACGCTATACCACAGGGAGGTGGTTATCCTCCTCGTCTTAGTCTGCTTATAAGTCTGATTATGCGCCCATTAATCAGACTTAATTTATTTGGTTCATTTTCAAATCACTTCACACATGTAATCGAATCACTAAAAACCACGTTATCTCTAGGAAAATTGTTCTTAGTTCATCATGAAATCGCTTTGAAGTACTCCATATTTGCTAATATGGATTTAGTAGAGCGTTCGATTAACACGTATTGATAATCAATGATTTTTTTTAATTCTTTTTTGCCATAATCCTCTTTTAATTTGTTTTATTTTTAACTTGTTAATGTTTTTTTTCATAAAAACTGCATTTAAATATCACTAAGATCAAATTGAAATCTCAAAGTATAAATAATATCTTGACTCAAGATCATTTGTGGTACATCTTACCCTTATGTTATCCTGTCGGAACAAAAGATGATCATTAGTGACTTGTTTAACTGGTTTCAAGGAGATGAAGAATCATTTCATCTTGTCAATCAACACCTATCGCAAGACCTTCTCAAATTGGAACAATCTCAAGCAAAAAAAATAAACCGCATGCTTCTAAGTGAGGTACGGCTTGCCAAATTAAGCGGCCTTGAACCAGGAGATGCTCAAAGCAAGTTAGAAAAACACATCCTATTTATGGATTATCTTGAGTTTTGCAGGCAGCAATTCGCGGAGGATCCCAAAAGTTCTTTATTTTTAGTCACCTTAAAATATCTGCTGCCTAAAACACCAAAAGAAGACCTCCGTCAAAATGCCAAATTGAATGAATTATTTGCGGCTTTATTGCATCAAGACAAGGAAAGTGCCCTTTCTTTTTATCAACAAAACGAAATATTATTTAAAAATCATCCTGAAATTCAAAAACGAGCTGAGTTTGAGTTATGTGAGCAAAAACATGAGGAAGCAGTAAAACGAGTTGAAGACCATTTAGGTTATTTAAGCAAACAGTTATCCAATCAAAAAAATCCCCTTGGAATCATTGGATTATGTAGGGAGTGGCTTAGTGACACAGAACAGTTTGCGGCATTAATACTCTGGCTATTGCAGCGTCATGTCAGTACAAAACAAATTCTCCAAACTTATCTACTTCATGATTTTCTTAAATATCACTTATTTACCTTGAGCTCAGAAGACAACGAAGTTTTTCATTTATATGCTTTGCTTAGTCGCTTTCCCGAGGCTAAACTACTTGTAGAAACAGCCCAGAAAACAGGTAGCGATGAACGAGGATTTCAACACTATGCACTCAATGGAATTCTGAGCGAGAAAGAACTTCAGAGTATCTCACCAAAACCGCCATCTTTAGAGTTTTCATTAACAACAGCTAATTTTTTGGCTTTACATGAGCTTTTTGGTGCGACTTTTCTAACTGCAGCGGTAATTACTTCAGTAGAACATAAAAATTTAACCTGGTTGGAAGCATTAAGACAAACCTTGAATCAGCCAGAAATTGTAACCAAAGAAATTCCCAGGCTTATTAATAATATTGCCCAAGCATCCTCTCCTCAAGTCCTGGAGAATTTAGCTGCTTTAATCGATGATCATACAGCACAACACTTACTATCCAAGAATGAAGGCGCTGTATTTTACCTATTGCCTTATAAACCGAAGCTTTTTGAATACATCAATGAAAAAAATATTACCGAGTTTATCCATCAAATTACCGTGAAACATATTTCTGAGCCAGAAATTATTTTTCAATTAATGGCATTATTCTCGATGCTTCCGAAGAAAAAAAATCCGCTAACGCAGCTCGTATTCCAAGCAGTTATCGATAATCTGGTGCACCATCCACTTCTGTTAGAAGATGAAAAACTATTGCGTCAATTAAGGAAATACCCAGATTGCAAACGGATACTTACCCAATACAGTGAAAAAATAAAAAAACAAGTCAATGATTGTATTATTGAACAAGCCACTGAACCTTCATTCAGCAGCCACAATTATCATATTATCGAAGATATTTGGGTTGATGCGACTCGGAAACTTGCTGTATTTGATCTTATTTCACCCCAAGCTAAATTCAATCTCAATCATAAATATGCTCTGCAGGCAAAAATTGCCGAAATTACTTTTTTTTCTCATGGAGAGTTTTTTGATCTGGATGCCTTTATCGAATCATTGTCCCTGCCTCCTGTTGTCAAAGAAAATGGAGTAAGCGAATACGAACGTATTCTTATTGAAATTCTTGCAGTCATTGATAATGAATCGATTAGGGAACAAATTATTAGAAAACTGGAAAGTTATCCAGTACATCGGCTTGATTGGGTAGAAAAAGAATATGCAGGAAAAACAATTTTCCTTAAGGCCGCAAAACATGGCAATCTAGGACTACTTTCTCTATTGAAAGATCACATTGCGCCAGAAACTTTTAACAAGGCACTAATTACAGCAGCAAAAGCAAATCAATGGGCATTTGTAGAAAGGCTCTGCCAAAATAAGAACGTGCAATTGAGTGAAGAAGAAATTGAAACGCTTATACTCCAAGCAGCAGAGCACGGCCAGATTAAAATTATAAAATACCTTTTAGATACTTACGATTATGAACCATCCACTGCCGAAGTGATTCAAATCCTTAATCAAGCAATTAAGCATAACAAGTTCAATGTTGTTGAATATTTCTACAAGTTTTCTAATAAAATGCCCGCTCAATCCGTGATTAATAAATTATTTAAGTTGGCAGTCGAATTGGAGTTTTGGGATATTGCCTTATTTATTGCAGACTCAGAAAAACATCCTCCCTCGCTGTTAACGATTGAAAAGACATTTACTCATGCAGCAACCACAATGCAGCTGGAGGCAATGCAACGGTTTTGTACTTTATCAACAAACATTCCACGGCCCAACGTGATCCAGCGAGCTTTTGTAAAAGCCTGTCAGTTAGGTCATTTACCCATAGTTCAATGCCTTCACGATTTACCTGAAAAATTACCGCGAGCAATTATTGAAAAAGCAGTGGAACAGGCAATCCTTAATGGACATAAGGAAATTATTAGCTATTTATATAACTCATCCATTTATCCGCCCAATCAATCTTTGGTAAATCAAGGGATTATGACTGCTGTAAAAACAGGAAAGGTAGCTTTAGTTGAGTTTTTTTGCTCCATGGCAATTAAAAACAAACCGGCTCAGCATGTTATCAATCAAGCAATGTATTGGGCCGCCAAGCACGGGCAAGCGGAACTATTTAGTGCCCTCTGTCGTTGGGAACAAAATTCCCCAGGCAAATCGGTTGTAAAACACACTTTTCTTCTTGGTGTGAAAAATGGAGAGCTGGGTATTGTTGATTACTTATGTACCAATAAAATGGAGGCACTCAATCAAAGAGATGTTGAAGAGGGGCTAATCTTGGCAGTGAAACTTAAAAACCCCCAAATTGCTCGATATTTATGTGCACCTCCTGCACACTCGCCCAATAAAAAATCCCTAAGGATTGCTTTTAATAAAGCGGTTTCAAGTGATCAAAATGAACTTGCTGACTATTTAAGTGAGCAGTTACACAGTAAAAAAAGCCATCAGAAAAAAACGGACTCCGAATTGGATGATAGTTCAGACACGCATCATGAGCCTGAAATGGATAACATCTTGGAACTAGACAGTTTCTCAGAAACCGACTTGGAAATCGATGACATCCCCATAATAGATAATAGCTTAACAATAGATAGCGGCACAGAAAGTGATCCAGACTCTGATGTAAATCAGGCCTCTAAAGTTGGAATACCATTAACGAAACATGGGCTTTTTAAAGCAAAAATACAACGAAACGTTCCTTCTGTATCAGAAGATTTCGTTGAATCGATGCTTTTAGATTAATAAGATTGAAACAGTAAAAATTAGAGGGATAAATGCCCACTAATTTTTACTGATGAGCTACCACATAGCGTAAGACACTGCTTACCTATCCGATCAGGGATTAATCATAGATCCTATTGCTTTTTGAGGGGGTATCAAAAATCAATTGGCTAAATTTCTAAATTCACCAATAGACTGTACTAAACTACAAAATAGAGCTCTATGCTTAGCATGATGGACATGCACAAAGAGAAAGAATTTAGGGACACATTGAACTGGGAGATATTTATGCGAAGATATTGCATTCAAGCAGCCATGTTTCAGTTACCAATCCCCTTTTTTAATCGTTTTGCCCATGATTTTTGGATTTTAAGAGAGATTGAAAGTAATAACGTAATCGCTCAATTACATGGCCTTGCTACGTCAAGAAAAAGTGGGAATATAGTACCCATTGGCTACAATAAAGATCATAGTTTAAAAGCGTACTGTATTGCCTATGATACTGAATTTGCCAATCAATATGGTTTGCAACAAGGTACTTTTGCATTACCTATTCATGTCCACCGCACAGTGTATCTAAAAGAAGATTGTGTCCAACACTGGCTGCAAGGAATAAAAGCGATTAAAACAATTAATGATTTGGATCTTAATTATCCCCCTTACGGATTCACAATTCCTTTATCTGCCACCATCAACAGTAACTCCATCTATCACACTTTTGCGCAGGTAATGGAAATACCCTTACACACCTTTGATGGTTTTTTTCATATAGGAATAGAAGGTTCTATCTACGACCAAATTAAATATCATTTATAAATAAACTTATTAAATTAAGCAGCACATTCCATAAAATCGCAATGTTCTGTTTTTTATAAAACAGCTCTTTACCCCTTTTGATATTTTCTGTAGTCTTTCATTTTTTAAATTGAATGAATAAGGATTTTTCATGCCTAGTTTCTCTACGTTTAGCATTTACGAAAAAGAAATGCGTACCTTCATCAATAAAGTTGCCGAAACAACCTCCTTAGAACACGATAAACTGACAACATGGTTTTATAGTGAGGGAGTGATGCAATTTCGTGGCGGACAAGCAGCGGATTATTACTCTTACGTCAATGAAAATCTAAAAAAATTTGGCCATAGGCCATTGATTTCCAAACAACATTCCATGGGGCAAACATTAACTGGATTTATTACACTTAAAAACGCATTCATCAACCAGTTTGCAAAAGATCAGCTCGAACTCAAAAATCAATTAGAATCTTTATTTACCCATACTTTTTATAATGCCATAGAGAGTCATTTACCCTACATTATTATTCAAAGTGAAATATCTTCCGAATTGAGCGCCTATCAAGATAAAAGCGGCGGTCCTCTTGAACCAGCAGAAGCGCTTAAACTCTCAATTAAAATGTTTGAAGAAAAACGCTTAACTAATCCTCAGTTAGAAGAGGATTTTAAAAATCAATTAATTCTAATGAATGAGTTTTTAGACTATTTGAGTAAGCACGCAGCATCTTCTGGACCACAATTCTTTAAGCCAGGCGACAATAACACAGTACACACAACCTCAGAGCAACTCACTCTAAAATAGTTGAATCAATTAAGTACCCGGGTTCCGCTTCGCTGCACCCAGGCTACGACTTATAAACCGATTGGGGATCATGGCCTTCGGAGAACAACTGCATGGCCTCCCTTTCTTCAGATGTTCACCGCTCTGTTTCTATCATTTCATGCGTTACTTGTTGATAAATTGCTTTAAATTCAGCTATTGCTCGTATATCATCCAGATTTCTTTTCATGTATGGAGAATTACTAATCATAACTATTCACCCTTCTTCTATATAAACTTTCAAACCAAATTATTTGTACAATCAAACGGAGGGAAGTCTATTAAAAACGATATATTTACTTCGAGGGTCTTCAATGAAAACTTATAGAAAAGAATTATGGTTTCATGTTCCTGCACGCATGGGATTTATAAATATAACCGATAAAGTACGCGAGTGCTTAAACGATAGCGGTATTCAGGAGGGTTTTGTTTTAGTGAATGCAATGCATATTACTGCTTCTGTTTTTATTAACGATGATGAAGAAGGTTTGCATCAAGATTATAAAAAATGGTTAGAACACATTGCGCCCCACGAACCCATCTCGCATTATCAACATAACAATACTGGAGAAAATAATGCCGATGCCCATATCAAAAGACAAATAATGGGAAGGGAGGTCGTAGTAGCCATTACTGAAGGAAACCTTGATTTTGGGCCATGGGAACAAATTTTTTACGGTGAGTTCGATGGTTGCCGCGATAAAAGAGTCTTAGTGAAAATAATTGGGGAATAGTAAGCGCAATTGCCTATTTTTTTCTTTTGTGTATTATCCTGGATAATTGTGCATTTATTTTAATAAAACGAGGGATTTATGGGACATCTTGTTAATAATGTGTTACGTACAAAAAATATGGTGGCGCTGTTGCAAGCTATGGGGGTTAATTTAAATAATGCCCAGGTTTCATGTAAGGATGAGCGCGTTATTTTTACCTCAGAAACCCTGAAAGACGCTGAAACCCTAGTAACGAATTTGCAAGAACTTCTACAAAAGGATGGAATAAAACCTTCTGTTAGACGCATGAGTATTGCTGAGTTATTGGCCAATGAAATTGCTCAAGCGGCTTGCTCTGATGGTGCAATGACCGAAACACATAAAAAATCTTGTCTGGCTGTACTGAATGTTTTAGAAATGATGGGATTGGAATATGCACTTGATAAAGAACAGGAGTACGTGAATATCCAACTTCCATCTGCTGCTTATGCTCCCTTATTTAATTCTTTAAATTATAAGTATATGAGCATTGAAGGGGAGAAAATCAAATTTAACATCAAGGAATTTCTAAAAACTCATAAACAAGAACTTATTTTAATTGATGGAAAATCACCTTTGCTCTTTGCTGACACAGATTCCTTTGAAAAGAAAAAGGTTTTTTATGCAGAGAAAAGAATAAATGAGAATACAGTTGAAGTAACTCCTTACTTTTTTGTTCCTAATGCAATCACACCCCCTGCCTATCATTTTGTTTTGGATACAAGTAGCAGTATGGGTGGAGCACGTTTGGATGCATTGAAAAAAAGTGTAATCGAATTTGCCGAGGCTTTGTTCGAGTTTCAACCTGATGCGGTCATTCATATCACTGAATTTAATACTGCGACTAAAAAGGTGGGAATAGGCAATTATCGAAAATCAGATCGTTCTCAGTTAGCTACGGATATCACAACATTAAAAGCTGTTGGAGCAACCCGGCTTTTCGGGACAGTCTCCGATAAATTGACTGCGCTCGCACAATCAACACAGCATAATAATGTTTTATTATTTACTGACGGCGAAAATACAGAAGGACATCTTGATAACGAGATAGCAGTACTGAAGAAAACAGTTACAACCGTAAAATCAGGCTCCTCATTAATTCCTGTACGTAATAAATTTTTCATTTTGAGCTATGGTACAACGCAGCCCGAGGTTTTACATCATGTGGCTGAGGTATTTGGTTCTCTTGTTCTCGATACAGATACGATTGATTTTACTGAAGCCTTATCTAAAAAAGGCAAGTTACAGGAATGGGCGGCAGCTCGAGAATTATTCACCTGTCGTTTAGAGGTTACAAATAGCTCCGACCTCGATGCCAAATCAGAGGAATACGTTCATTCTTGTGATATGTCAGGACAATTTGTTGCGTTAAAGCCAAACCAATATAAGGATAATGAAACTCTGCATTTAACGATTACCGATGGCAACGGTACTATCCTGCTTGATGATAAAAAGGTATTTGCTAAAAAACAAATGGCTTCCCTGTTACCTGGTAGCGCCAAAGCAGCATCTCATCTTGGTGTATTTGCGCTACAGGGTACCCCCTCCCAACAGAGTCAAACATTCATACCCTCTTCTAATTTCATGTAAGTTTCAATTTTTATTTGGGTGAATTCATAGGCTAAGGAATGTTAAAACCCAAGGCCTAGGGTCATAATGGTATCTAAAAGGCTGTCATCCCTGCGAAGGCAGGGCTCCATTTACAATGTACATCCTAAGCCTTGTGAGGATATTCTCTCTCTAATTTCGCAAAAATACTTTACAATTGAGTTGAACAGTCCTCAGTAAATTAATTTGAGTTATGAACTATTTTGAGAGATGGATCCCTGCCTTCGCAGAAATGACAAAATAGGCGGAAATAGCAAGAAACTACTTTTTTATGAAATAAAAAATAGTGTCTTGGAACATGATATGAAATACTAGAACCTTTTGCTGTATTAAAGGACATACAATTGGGCTCTAAGAATTTAAATAATGATGATTTTTTTGGAAATACTGTCATTTATCGCACGAATGATTCTTGGGGCGATATTTTCGTAGTCGATAAAAAAAACATTAGAGCGTTAAACTTCGACCCAGTCTACGATCAAACCGGCATTTACATTCACTATCCTTATATCCCTGTACATGAATATACTCGTGTCATGGTGTTAGTCCTTGCATTGATTAAACCAAGCCATATCACTTTATTAGGACTAGGCGGAGGAAGCTTAATTCACTGCCTTCACTTTCTTTTGCCTGAATGCCACCTTTTTTGTATCGAATTACGTGAAAAAGTGTATGCCGCCGCAGTGGATTTTTTTCAATTGCCGAAAGCCCAAAATATCGAAATATTGATTGCAGATGCACAAGTTGCAATCAAATTTCAAAAAAGCAAAGGGACTCAAATAGTTTTTGCTGATCTGTATCTTGATTATGGAATGGACTTATTTCAAACTCAGCAACAATTTATAGAACAAACGCATCGTATTTTGGATGATCAGGGTTGGCTGGTTATCAATTTTCATGAACTTCCTAAACTGGACTCCTTTTTTATTCAATACATGCAAGATTATTTTGCTGACCTATTTATTTGTCCAACAGTGAGCAACAATTATATTTTATTTGCCAGTAAATCTTCTGTTCAAGATTTGCATTTAGACAACTATCAAATGTCCCTTGCAGAATTAGAAAATAAGCTCAATATCAAGTTACTTCGTTTATTTAAAAAAATAAAACGCTATAAGAGCGAGACAAATGAAGAATTAACTCCATCTTAAAAATGAAAAAGAGTCTTTAAGGCTAGGGTCTGTTGCCAATTCCCTCGCTTAAACCCTTGTATCTTTTTGGTAATACCCGGTTGCAAGCAACCAGGTAAATTAGATTATATAGGATTGAGCTCTTATGCGAATATATTTAAACCAATTAAGCGATTACTGCTAGGGATGCATGTGACAAACCCTCATCATGCTCCTTCTGATTTTTTTCTATCTTTGGTAAATCGCGCAGCTGGGCAAAATTGGGTTCAACAATCAATATTGCATAATCACCAGTTGCTTGTACACGCTGCATTGTCGGATGAACACCTGTTATTTTATGCTTTATTAAATGCTCAAGGATAACCCTTGTTTTATCTTCATCTTTTACAGTTAATAAAATTTGCGCTGGACGTGCTTTTTCACCATCACGTTTAGGATAATATTTCCAATGAGATAAACTGTCTTCAAAAAGAGAGCTTGTACATTTCTCTAACGCATCTTCATAGTCTTTTTTAGTGTTTTGGTTAATAAAACTGAATTCATGCTTAGCTAATTTCGGCAATGATTTATCATCTAAAGAGAACAGTTTAAACTCATGTATTCCTTTTAATTTTTCTAATATTTCGTTACTTAAAATACGAGCTGCTTCTTCAATTTTAAGTACTTTTTTCTGCAAAGCATTATCATTTGGCTGAAAAAGGATAACCCCAGGATGCTGTGTAGTAACATGATCGATTTCGTGCGCCGCAAAAAATGCCTGGTTTATTTCTAGCATTTTATTTGCCGGTGCAATCCACCCTATACTGGGATCAAAGCAGATCACACTATCAGGTAATCTCTTAAATTTGTCTATGGGCTCACCTGGATTAATGTCAACCTCTCCAAGCAAAAGACACGCATGATTATAAGACTCACCTGTAAATACATTCTTCTTTTTACTATCCAATGCAATGAAGGTAATCGGCAAATCAATATTTTCCGCCTTAAGCTGTTTTAATAATTCAAATAAAGCATACGTTGAAAACTCACCACAGGAACCCATTTTACAATAAGCAACTGCAAGCTGTTTCATCATATAGGTTGATACAGCTCCGTTCGGAAAATCTTTTATTTTTCTTACTAATACCTCCGAGGCATCTCTTACCAAGTTAAGATTCGTTATGGATTGCAGGAGTAAATCCAAAGATTTTCCAAATTTAATTCTATATTGTTGGATTTCATCTTCATAAACAAAAGGCAATTCAGATAAAGGGATAATACTGTTACGAGTCACCATATTTTTTTGCATGTCGGCTAAAATTGCCTGAGCTATTTTGATTGCTTTTTCTAGGGACATTCTTTTCCTTAGTGAAAAATAGAATGGTGAATATATCAATAGATGTTCGCACTGTCGATTATAAGACCAAATTTTATTTTAGCCGATTCAGTAAAGGGACAAATTTATAATTGGGAGGCGTAGTGTTTATGGAGTTTATTTTATATGGAACATAAACACTTCTATTTCACTGGAGAAAAACTTTTTAACTGAATCCAACTTAACGTGATTACTTCAAGAGTAAAACTGCTTTACAATAATAGAATACTAACTAAGAGTGTTCATGTCACTCTAACCATAGAATAGCTACTATGAAAAAAATACTCTTCTCATCTATTTTACTTCTTATCTTATGTTTTTTAACAGGGTGCTGGACGGTACAAAAGGGACAAAAATCTGGGGTTATTGTTAAAGTTGCCAAAGAAGGTAAATTTTGGGGGACCTATGAAGGAGAAATGATCCTGGGCGGTTTAGAAAATGCCAGCGGAGCCAGTGGCCGTGCCTTTCATTTTACTCTGGGACAGTTCAAATCAGAACTGGTAAAACAGGCTGATTTTGCCATGCAAAATAATAAACATGTAATTATTAGTTATCATTGTGATGCCTATACCCTTCCTTGGAGTGGTGAAACGAAATGTTTTGTCACTAAAATTGATGTATTGCCAGATAAATAAGTTGGTTAACTCTGGAAAAAAAGGATCACTTTAAGAAATTTCTTACAAAAATTTAAGCAAGTATGGTGATGACCTTTTAGAGGAATTTGTTATGCTTAACAAGAACGAGGAATGACAATGGATGTCTTAAAAGGAATTTATAGCATCAGGGAAGATGCGAAACCACATGGATGTGGTAGCTCCTCCTCGTGTACTTCACAGCTAGTTCCCATGCTAGCGAATTCAAATAAAAAACTATCGATGACAATTTTATGCAGAATATCTCTATGCCTCGGTGATGAATAAAAATCAGAGATAACCTGTATTCATTGCATTTTAGGAAGTTCTACTCCCCTTTCCTCAATTTCTTTCTTTGCATCTTTAACGATTTTATTGAGTGCATCCACAGAGTCTGTGGTAATCAATTTTTTTAAACCCATTTTATGAGCTGCTCTGGTAAACCCTCCTTGGCCTGTCTCAAGTGTTTTGTATTCATCAGTATCTTTAAACGCATCCATATAAGCTTGGATTTCTTCTACGGTATTAAATTTCTCAATTTCGGACTTAAAATTTAATAAAATATGGGTCTTTAATTCATCTCCTCTCATCTTATTATATCGCTCTTTAAACGCTTCAGAAACGTTCTCAACAGTATTTGGCGTGACTTCATATTCATGTTCTCTCGGTTTTTCTAAATTTGCAGGGCTATAAACCGTTTTAATATAGATTTTTTTTAGTTCCTCTTTGAGATCATGAACATTTTGATAAGGTTCTTTTGCCAGATAAAATGCTGCAGCATCTGTTTCTACCCCATTTTGAAGCTTTACCAAATTTTGCAAATTAGTAACTGCTGTTTTATGCGGTTTCTGCAATTCTTGAATTTGTTCAGGTTTCATTGCAAGTGCTGTTGACGGATCAATTCCAAGTTTCTTTTTAATCACCCTCTCATATTCCGTTTTTAGCTTTGCTATTTCGGCTTTTGCCTCCTCAGGCGCCTCGTTAAACTGTATTAAATTATTTATTTTTTTTAGTTCTTCTTTGATAGTTGGAACATTTATGTAAGCTCTTGTTGACATATAAAGTTCAGCAGTATCCAAGCCTATTCCAAGACTTCGTTCACTGTCTTTTTCTATCGAAGCTTGTATAGTATTTAACCGTTGTAAATTAGTAACCGCTGTTTTAGCCGGTTCATTCAATACCTTAAGTTGCTTGTAATCCAATGTGAGGGCATTTGACAAATCCAGGTCAAGTTTCTCATTAATCAACTGCTCATATTCAGTTCTTAGCTTTGCGATTTCTTCATTTATACTATCAAAATTGGGGCCTACTTGCTCAAAAGATAATATCCTGTTTTCCGACACCATAAAACGATTCGGTTTATTCTCAACTTCTTCAAACTCAAATAAATTTAAATAATTGTCATCAAAATAATCTTCTTCCAATTCAGATCCATCTTGAGTCAGTTTTGCACGCACGTCTTTTAATTGCTGTTGCTTATTAACGGGGTAACCTTCTGGATCCGTAGTTTTATATTCTGGATGATCAATTTGATATTGCGCTATGGCTGCTTTTTCTTTTTCAATCTCTTGCTCTAATGCAACTGTTTTTCTATTTATTTCCTCAAGTTCTTCTTTTGGAAGTAAGAACGTCTCAAGTTCTCGTATTTGCTCATTGAGTTAACTGATTTCAGGTTCACTGGCTGTTTCTAATTTACTCTTCAGTGTCTCTATTTCAAGTACTTTTGCTTGATGGAAGCGCAATTTTGTCTTGATGCTAGCATTTACAAGGACAAGTTCTTCAAAAGATTTTAATTGATCAAAATAAGCAAATTGCTCACCAAACATCGAGTCCACAGAAGTAGATACTTTAATTGGTTTCCCTTCAAGTGCTGCAGAAAGACTTGCAACCGCATCAGCCGTGCTTTTAAGTGTATCATCGGTTAGCATAGGTAAATTCAATGACTGCACGAATTTACTTCTTTGAGTAAATAAAATAATCTCATCATAGCCACCTTCACGTAATCGCTTGACTAGATTGAGATTTAATTCACCTTTTATAAGAAGACATCCATCAATATCAACTAGTGCTACTTTTTTTTTCTTGCGTGCTTCAAGTTTACTGTTACCCATATTGTGCCTTAAAAATCTAAAAATTTAATTGAGCACTCTTTACCATCTTTTAGTGAGCGCCCTCTATAAGTGTATGTGAAAAGCTTCTTATGTTCAATTTTTCATCATTTTAGATGTAACTGACATTCCTTCTGTTTCAGACGAAAACAATTTCATGAATTTTAGTATAATATTGAGATATGGATTATTCTAAAATAGGTGGAATACGATGCCCAAAGGTTCCGAACTCTTAGTTGCTGCCCTGGAAAATGAAGGAGTAAAACACATTTTTGGCATTCCTGGCGAGGAAAATCTTGATGTGGTAGAAGCACTTCGTAACTCGTCAATCAAACTGGTACTAACACGGCACGAACAGGCGGCTGCGTTTATGGCAGCAACCTATGGACGATTGACTGGCAAACCTGGGGTTTGTATCACCACCCTAGGCCCGGGAGCCCTGAATCTTACTACGGGAGCCGCTTATGCTCTTCTTGGCCACATGCCTGTGATCATGATTACAGGGCAAAAAGGCGTTTTATCCTCGCGCCAAGCACGATTTCAGATGGTGAATACCGTGGCAACAATGCAACCATTAACCAAAATGTCGCGCCAAATTGTATCCCCATCCATGATCCCTACCATCGTACGGGAAGCATTCCATCTCGCTCAAGAAGAAACTCCGGGACCTGTACATTTGGAACTTCCAGAAGACATTGCTGCAGAGAAAAGTAAAAAGGTTGAACTCATTCCGCCGCACCCTCTCGAATATCCTATAGCGAGTGAGGAATCGTTAAATCGGGCAGCGGAGATGATTAAAAAAGCAAAACGACCTCTTGTAATGCTTGGTGCTGCAGCATCACGTCCAAGAGCGACCAACGCACTGTCTCAATTTATTACGCGAACAAAAATTCCTTATTTCACAACCCAGATGGGTAAAGGGACTGTTTCCGGAGCAACAGAACTTTACATGGGCACCGCAGCTCTTTCAGAGCGAGATTATGTACATGAGGCGATAGAACAAGCCGATCTGATTATCACAATTGGACATAGTACCATAGAAAAACCACCTTTTATCATGGGACCTCATCTCGAAGTCATTCATGTGAGTTATAAATCCGCCACCGTGGAACAAATTTATTTTCCTCAGGCAGAGGTTATTGGCGATATGGGCCCCTCATTAAAATTGCTTGCAGATAAACTTGAAGGCAAGCTTCCCCATGCGGATGCGCTTCTTCATTTACGTGAAGGGATTTTGAGTAAAATCGCGGCGCGGGCTACAGAAGATCGCTTCACTCCCCAACGCTTGGTCTATGATGTTCGGCAAGTAATGCCGCGTGATGGGATTCTCGCATTGGATAATGGGATGTATAAAATCTGGTTTGCCCGCAATTATCGTACCCAAGTAGCCAATACAATTCTTCTTGATAATGCACTTGCTACTATGGGGGCAGGCCTTCCCTCTGCAATTATGGCCTCACTTTTGTATCCTGATCGCCGTGTGATGGCTGTATGCGGTGATGGGGGTTTTATGATGAATAGCCAAGAGTTGGAAACTGCTGTCCGTCTTAAATTAAACCTGGTAGTACTGGTAATTGAAGATCATGCATTTGGCATGATCCGTTGGAAACAAGCAGTAGATCACTTCCCCGACTATGGCATGACATTCACAAATCCTGATTTCATAAAATACGCGGAATCTTACGGTGCACGCGGCACCCGGGTTGAATCCATTGGAAGTTTCCAAACTATTCTGGAAAACGCATTCAAGGGTGGAGGAGTCCATCTTGTGGTGTTCCCCATTGATTATTCAGAAAATCAACGTGTTCTTGTGGATGAATTACAAGAAAGGCTACCGCCAAAGAAAAAGGGAAAATAATGACAACAACACTTCGCGTAGTATGCGCATTTGATCGCACATTAATCAAAGAAATTCCTGCTGATGATGCACAAGCACTTAGAGCAAAACTCAGCAAAGCCGCATCAACCTTAAAAAATCGTGATGCTTGGCTCAAACCTTACGAGCGTATGGCCATATTGAAACGTGCTGCCGAATTATTGGCATCCAAGCAAGAGCACTTTACAAAGCTGATCGCGCAAGAAGGAGGGAAACCCTTTACTGATGCAGCTATTGAGGTGACCCGTGCTATAGATGGGTTAAACGATGCCGCAGAAGAATTACGCCACTTTGCTGGCAAAGAAATTCCTATGGGCCTCACCCAAGCTAGTACGCATCGTTGGGCATTTACGATTAAAGAACCCATTGGCGTGGTCGCCGCTATTTCTGCGTTTAACCATCCACTCAATCTGATTGTGCATCAAGTAGCCCCTGCAATTGCGGTGGGTTGTCCGATAATCATCAAACCTGCATCAACAACCCCGTTATGTTGCTTGGAACTCATCGAATTATTGCGACAAGCAGGGCTCACGGAGGCATGGTGTCAAACGTTTGTTACGGAAGATAACGACTTAGCGGAACGACTGGCAACCGATGAACGCGTCGCTTTCTTAAGCTTTATAGGTTCCGCTAAAGTGGGTTGGTATTTAAGAAGCAAACTCGCTCCAGGGACTCGTTGTGCCTTAGAGCATGGAGGGGCTGCACCCGTGATTGTTGATCGCAGCGCGAATTTATCGAAAACCACCCAGGCACTTGCCAAAGGAGGTTATTATCATGCCGGACAAGTATGCGTTTCAGTCCAACGGATCTTTGTGCATAAAGACATTATTACCTCATTCATGGACGAATTCGTAAACCGGGTCAAAGTGCTGCACGTTGGCGATCCACTTTTAAAGGAAACGGAAGTGGGACCGCTTATTCTTCCACGTGAAACTGAGCGAGTCATGTCCTGGATCGATGAAGCAGTAGCAAAGGGAGCAAAATTATTTGGTGGCGGTCGACTTTCCGAAACAACTTTAATTCCCTCGGTATTACTCAATCCAGCTGTCGATGCCAAAGTATCACAATTGGAAATTTTTGGTCCGGTAACCTGTGTTTATGAATATGAAAAAATTGACCAGGCAATTCACACTGCAAATTCATTACCCTTTGCCTTTCAAGCCAGTGTATTTGCTGAGGATTTAGAGCCTGCATTAAAAGCAGCAGAAGGCCTTGATGCTTCTACAGTACTCATTAACGATCACACCGCTTTCCGTGCTGATTGGATGCCTTTTGCCGGATTAAAGCAATCAGGCTATGGCATTGGGGGAATACCTTGGACTATGGAAGAAATGTCCAAAGAAAAAATGATTGTTTTGAAAAAGAATTGATGCATAATAAACTGGAAAAGCAAGCCTGGTTGCTTGCAGCCAGGAATTCTATTTATTATCCATTACAGCAATCAAGCTCCATTTATTAATAAATGAGAAATAAAAATTGCATGTCTCACATACTATCAGCCCCTTAGTGAAAGGGAAACAACCTGCTTCTCTTCGTCTCCATTTATCTTGACCTTTTCTTCTACTCTAGTTTTCTGACCATTAATCTCAGAAAGAGTCTCTGAAAGTCGTTTGGTAGCTGCATGTTGGAGATGAAGGCTTGCACAGAACTTGATTTTTTTGAGCCCGGGTGAGTTCGCAATTAAATTTTGGCTATTTCTGAGAAACGAATCAAGAATTGAATACAGTTGACTATTTCTTGGACCAAAAAAACTTTGCAGCCCACTATATTCACTTCCTATCGCTTTGTGAATTTCTCTTATCTTTTTTGTGCAGTGTATGAATTTAGCCAGGGGTTGCGTCAAGGAATGCTCTTTCAGTGTAAGTTTTTTTATTTCTTTAACTTGTTCGGCCCGTTTTTCATTTGGGGCGTAACGCCGACCTCGGGTGTACTCCTTCACTTGCTTCTGCATATTTTCTAAAATCGGATCAAAATCGTTAAGGCTAAGCTGAATTAGTGGTAATTTGTCACGCTCCACTTGATCAAGAAAAATTTTTGCCGAGGTAAGCACTACCTGCCGCCATTCTTGACTTACATCCCACAATGATTGCCAATCTTGAACGGGAAGAAACTTAATGAGTTCACACTTTAACTCAGTAGGTAATAGCTGGATAAAAGGAGTAATTTTTTTTAGGGGATCGGTAATATGAGGTGCATAAAATTCCTCGCTTTGAATCAGCATTAAACTCAAAGAAGGATCTTCAGCTATTAATGGAATACACATATCGAGTAAGCTTTTGGGAGACCGTTTTTCTGATACATCAGCGGCTATGGGTGTATCGATTGCTCCTGATACCTTTTTCAAATCTTCATTCTTTTCTGTGTTTTCAGAGTTAATAGGCATTATATGGTCACAAAGATAAAAATAAATCCATTTTACGACATAGATTATAAAAAACAAGCAGGTGGCCTGGTCGCTTGCAATCAGGCGTTTCGCTGGTTTTTCTACTCTTAAATTAAAAATACTCAGTGAAACCTTGGATTTTAATAACAGGAAGCTTGTTTATTTTGAAGGCCCCACTGGTATCATTTTGGAACTCGCAGAATTGAAAAACCCCTAATTCTTTTATTTTCTTACAGAGGCTCAAGGCTCTACTTCAAACCCATCCCAAACCATAGGCCATACCCGGCATCCTACTTCAAATACCAGGCATTTTTTCAATAACTCCTCAATGACTTGCATTGATTTTAAGTAAAGCAAGTAAGACCACGAACATCATCGTAAATACGGTAACCAGAGCCATCGACGCATAAATATCTAAATGAGTTGAAGCACCTAAAGGGTCAACTAATTGTGATAAACCTTGTATCCCATAAATAGCGACCGCTTCTCTCCAAAAGTTTTTAGAAGAAAAAACAGAATGCTTGCTCATAGCCATAACATCATGCTTGGCAATATAAACCGCAAAAATTTGATAGATAATATAAACCACAAAAAACCAACCAAAATAATTTTGCAACGGAACACCAAAATATGGTCCCCCATCCCTCCATACCCATAATGAATAGACGGTCGAAGACAGAGGATCCATACATACATCCCACATCACCATAATAAAAGCAGCGATTAAAGGTACCAGAAATATCTGCCTCCCAGTCAGTGGCGTAGCATACTGTCCTAAAAGTATATGAGCCAGAATCCACGAAGCGTAGCCCGTTCCAAAATAAGCAAACATAATAATAAGAGGCACCTGAAACAACCTAGGCCCAGCTAATTTATCATAATAATAATGCCCAAAAGGAAAGCCCGTCTGAATGCTTAGTGCTTCAAAAAAGTGGCTGATCAACCACGTTATAATAAAAAATAAAATGAGATTTTTTAATCCATATCGCTCTTTACCATGCAGGCAAGCTGAAATAAAAATAGTCAAGACGAGAATAATAGGTAAAAACATCACAGCGAGTGGGCCATGCCAGACAGCAGAAAAAAGAGTTGCCAGAAAATAAAGAGTAATCACTGTCCATCTGATACTACTACTTCTATTTTTTGTCGCTTCATTTTTGGTCATTTAACGTGTCCTTACTCGTATGCCCATTTGAACAACCTACACCTATAAATTACCCGATTTAAGCTTCATTTAATAGATGAGATTTTGTAGAAATGATGGTGCAGCTTAAGTAGTGTTTAATGATACTATTGGGTCCTTAAGCGAAACAGTACAAGTGATTTATGCTAAGCATTTTCACTGCAACACGATGAAGGATTTACTTAAGGGGAACGCAGGATGCACGAACAAACCAATCTTCTAAGCTCACTCCGAAGATTGTTATTTTTATTATTCATAAGCTATATAAAGTGGTCAGCTGCTAATACGCCTGTATCACTCAATTACCCCCCAGCCATAGGGAATTTTGCTCTGGCAACGTCACAACAGCCTGGCCCTTTTTTTTCTTTTGGCCAAAATATTATTGACAAGAATCAATTTATTGTTTCTTTCAACCCCAGCTACTTATATAGCCAGACCCAACGCATTTTGGACGGAACTCCTTCCATCCTTTATGGAATCACAGATTCAGCCTCGATATTACTCACTTTGCCTTATGCTTTCAGTTATAAAAATGGTAATCAAAGCTTATCTGGTATCGGCGATCTTGCTCTTGATTTAGAATATGCATTTTATAGTCACGAAAATTCAAAATATTCAGATCAAGCAACCATTATTTTCTCGCCTACGTTCCCTGTCAGCAATTTAAATGAAATTTCTAAAAAACTAAATCCAAGCAGCCGTGTATCAGGATTTTCTAAAAAAAATGTCCCCTCTAGTTTCGATACAATGACTTATTTTATTGGCGCCACTTACTCGCGTATGCTCGTTGATTGGTATGGTTTCATTGCCCCAGGAGTTTTATTCGCAAGCAAAAAAGACGCAATTCAACAAGGAGCGCAATATTATTATAATTTTGGGATAGGGCGTAACATCAAAAGCGCAGAAAAAAAATACATCCTTTTTGGATTGCTTGAAATAAATGGCCAATACAGTGTTAAAACCCAACTTGACTCGCATAGTGCCCCCAACACGGGCGGAAATATTATTTATGCAACCCCGTCGCTCTCATTTTCTACGCCCAAAATAATGATTCAGATCGGTCTTTCCTTGCCTGTCTCCCAATATTGGTATGGCAATCAAAGTAACATCTCTTATTATACAAGCGGTATTATTACTTGGACTATTCACTAGAGGTCGTTTTTGCCTACTTGCCGTGCTTTATGCACGGTATCCAGTCAAGCGTGCATAGAGACCAGAGCTGGATTCCGCACATAAAGCGCGGAATGTAGGCTTTTGGATTATATTTTGATTTTATATTATGCTCTTCAAGGTGCTTACCCTGCCTATTTCGTCACGAACACGCGTTAATAAAACATTAATTTTTTTTTGTTTATACTAAAATAGTATTAAGCCAATAAGTTACTGATATTATGCCAAGACATATGCTATTTTCAGACGAAATGGATTTCATCGTGACGCAATATCTCGAAGGGAAAGCAGAATGGAAGAAGCGAGAAGTAGGCGTCATCATTCCTACGCTGGAAGATCCGGATGGAATGAATGTTACTTATTTTTACAACCGAGAAAAAAATTCTGTTGTCATTCCTAGCCCATTAGCTGTAAAAGATGGCGAAGGTCTTGGTGCCGAACCTTCTTATCAAGCAACCGTAGCGGCTATTGCAAGGCAATTATTAGGTACTGATCGTTTTAATATTTGCAGCTCTTTATTGGGAAAAGGCTCTGGAGAGCGTCATTATGTCGCACTTTATCATGCACAAAATGAAAACGAAGAAATGAGTATTTTTGACTCAAAAATAAGTAAGCCGAAACGATTTTTCAATTCTTCTAATGCACCGTCTATTTGGGAAATGGCATGGGGATACTTCACAGCTCCGTTTAAGGCATTTGGATTATGGGCATTTAACATTGGCAAACAAATCAATGCTACTTTTTTAGATCAGCAGCTGACTAAAATTTAAAATAAAAGTGACTGACAGTAAATCGTGTCTCAGGGATACATCACAATAAACTTTGAATTTATAGTGGTAAATCAAGAGTAAGATTTAGTTAAAAATTTTGTTTGTTTTATTTACAAACCATGCATTTCTTATCTATCCTAAACGTTCAATTTTTACTTAACTCAAACATAAGCACCAGATTATTTTCTGGAACATTGATTGCACATATCCTTGATGTCCGTTAATTTTGGGTTCTCTTTTTCTGAGCATTGTAAGAAAAACTATTTGGTCAATTTGCATGAATAAACGAATTAAATTAAAAAGTTATAATGAATTACTCTCAAAGATTACTCATTTATATTTTATAAAAAAGCAATTTATTTGCGCCGCTTTGTTGTTATTAGTTGCTCCATGGTCTTGGGCAAAACATTTTTATGACACCATAATCATTGGGGCTGGCGTATCTGGATTAACTGCCGCAAAGCAATTACATCAAGCGCACCAAGATATACTTATTATTGAAGCAAAAGATCATCTCGGCGGCCGAGTGCATACAGACTATAATTGGGGGTTTGCTATTGATCTGGGAGCTACCTGGATTCACGGGATTGAACACAACCCGCTAATCCCTTTGTTAAACCAACAAACTATCGTGCTCAATAGTTATAATAACTCCAAATCAACCGACATGCTAAAAGACTTTGCTTTGTATAATAGTGAAGGACAACCTGTATCAGATAACTCTTTAAAGTTATTTTCCAGTTTGACTTATGAATTTATACGTTACAGTAAAACGCAAAATATCATGCTCTCCTTTGCTCAAAATTTTACTGCATTTGCACAGAAAAAAAAGTTGGATGCTGAGCAGCGTGCCTTACTGCATTATGCATTGGAAAATATTTACACTTATGAATTTGCTGATGATTTGACGCAATTATCACATAATGTTTATTCTGCATACGAAGGCTCAACTTCTTCTGGCAAAAATGCATTTATTCCTGCAGGTTATTTTCAGCTTTTTCAACAATTTTCACGACATATTCCTATCCATTTGCATCAAATTGTCCAACAAATTGATTATGCTGACGATGATGTCCGTGTCATTACTCAAAAGGATACCTATCATGCCAAACGCGTGATTATCACGGTTCCCTTAGGTGTACTAAAAGCCAATAAAATTATATTTCATCCCTCCTTACCTAAAGAAAAGAGTAATGCAATAGCCCAATTAAAAATGGGAAATTATGAAAAATTATATTTGCTGTTTGATAAAGTCTTTTGGGATAAAAATAAAGAATGGATTGGTATGTTACCCAAAAATGAGGAGGAAGCGTTTAATATCTTTAATTATTACAAATACACCAAAAAACCCATTCTCATTGTATTTACTGCTGGTAAGCTTGCACGTGATATGGAAAAAAGAGGCCATTTAAAAGAATGGGCCATGCATCACTTAAGAACGATTTATGGTGTGAATACTCCTGAGCCAATTAAAGTAAAACAATCGCACTGGATTAACGATCCATTTACTCTCGGCAGTTATTCTTATTTACCAATCAATGTTGATAAAAATGTTGTTGCATTATTAGCTAAGCCTGTAGCTGGCAAACTCTATTTTGCCGGAGAAGCAACTTCTACAACCGATCCAAGTACCGTCCATGGCGCTTATTTATCCGGCCTGCGAGCTGCTCATGAAATACTAACCAAAAACCACTTTTATATGCAGCAGCCCAACAAAGAGGCATCTTCTTCGAACTCATCAGTCAAACGCACATCCTCGGGATAATAATTACTTAAATACTTGACGCAGGCTTCAATTCTTTAAGTTGCTTATCACCTTAAAAAGCGTCCATCTATATAAATGCTATAAGCTGCAATTGCCAATAGCAGCGCCGACAAAATGGTCATACCTACTCCCAAAAGAGCCATCCCGAAAGAAACTTATTAAGCGTGTTATATTCCTCAACCTCATTTTTTAATAGCGGAAATCGCTTGTTGTATTACTTTCAATATCAATCAATTTATATTCATAATAATCAAAAAACATCATTTCATTTCATAATGTTTTGTTTTTATTGATTATTTAAGTTCTAAAAAGTTCTCAATAACAACAAAAAGAATCCGAGAAAACCAAAAAAATATAATTTTTTACAAAACGTATTTTTTCATTATAATGTGTTCATATTTTCTATTTTAGAGGATTCCTATGGCTAAAAATACACTGTTTAATTTTCTTTTTACAAATGAAGCTACTGTCCAATTACCTCAAGGTCATAAGCTGGTATTAGACAGCAACAAAGAATCTCATAAGTACTACCGAATTGAATGCCACAAGCCAGTGCACGTTATCGTAAAAGACAAAGAAAATCTGTATACGTTGGACAAACACCACATTAGTGTGTATCAACATGAATATCGTGATAATCCAAAATTAAGTCAATATCATTATACCGCTGAATTTACAAACCAATTAGGTGGACACTATCGTCTCCACGTTTACTTCAATGCTTTTGATAATTTACTCCCAAATATAACCTTTGAGGAAAAAACCAATAATGGTTATGAATTGGTAGACAGCAAGGACTTGAAAAGCCAATTCATCCACTTGGCACTCAAACATACAGATCCTTTAATTAAAAAACTGAGACAACAACATAATGAAGCCATTAGAGTGTTGGAAACCCGTTATAATGAGTGTGACGAGCGTCTTGCACAACATTTTGATTCTCAAAAAGAGGATACAATTGGCGCGTTACAGATCACTAAAGAAGCATGTGACATATTAAGAAAACTTATTCCTCTTGTTCGCTCATCTAATTACCCCAAATTTCTTCGCTTTCACGAAATGGCAGCTCGCTCCCTTCGAGAACGGCATTCCATTCAAGTTGCAGCTGACGCCACTTCTCAAATAGAAAATTTGAATAATACATCCATTAATGTCCACGAAAACATTTCATCACATGTCGAAGTTACTTCACAGAATGCAGCCTCTTCAAAAGAAGAAGTTCCCCCAGCAGATATTACTTGCTCCCAAGCAGAAGAAGCTGCCACAGCAAATATTACTTTCTCTCAAGTAGAAGAAGCTGCCGCAGCAGATGTTGCTGTCTTGCCAAAGATAAAAACGAATTCCTCAAAAAAATCGAACACTCAGACTGCTCACGAATTGGAGCTCGAACTCAAGAAATTAAGTTCCCAATTTGCAAAACTTACTGAAGCTCCCAAAGAAGTACAAGCTAAAAAAATAGAGCGATTATTGGCTAAAACATATGGAATCAGTTTGCTCTATGAGCGTCAAATTAACGTAAAAGATCTACAGCAAATACAAAAAATACGTCGAGGCTTGCACGCACTTGGCGCTAATTTATTACCCAACTTACTCTTTAATAAGCAATTTGAATTGGCTTCCTTATTAACTTCTTTTCATCCTCTATTACGTGACGAAAAATACCTCCGGGTCGCCTTGCAAACACGAAATTCAAAGTTGTTGGATTTTATTTTGGAGTATGGCGACATTGATGTAAATAATCTGCCTGTCACCGTACGCAAAACATCTTATCCATCTGCAGTACACGCTTGTTTTTACGAAGACAGCTCTTCAAACTCTATGACTGAATGTTTCTCAGTACTCATCAAACATGGGGGCTCCCTTTTTGCACCAGACAATAAAAATAAGGATTTACCGCTTGCTTATTCAATACTCTCCAGCGATACCCATCCACTATTTAAAGCATTACAAATGAATCGTGACAAAACAATTAATTCCATTGATTTTTTAAAAAATTTGATTGTTTTACTGCGCGCTTATTTGGAGCGAAATGATCTTAGTGTGTCAGAATTGAATTCTATCGAATTAGAATTAAAAAGATTTGAGGTAGAATTGGAAGCGTTGCAAAATCCCCAGTTGAGCGATTCAAGCTCACGCTATTTAACGAAACGGGCTAATTCCCTCGAGGAAAAATATTTCGGTTCTCTAATAAATAAATTGAAGAAAGATCCCAATATCATTGCCGTAAACAGAGAACTACAAATAGCAACCTCTAAACTCGCCTCAAAGCTCACCAAGGCGCAAAGACGACAAGGATGTATTGCTGCAACTAATAATCTTGAAAATCTGGATAAGCTATTAGAAGGAATCGATATGACCGATATGGATTTCGATTTTATAAAAACTGAGGTTCTAAAAAATTTAAACAATAATTTACAATTAATTGAGAAAAAATCTCAACTCATTGATGTTCAGAAAGAGATAACTCGCTATCAAATTTATAGCCGAAGAGGAGGCAGAAAATATCGAGAACTACTCAGAGAGCAAGATACATTACTGCAAGAGATAAAGAGATTAGAAAGTGAAAATTCTCTGAACCTAAACAGTGAAGACCTGGAAAATACTCTGGAAGCGCTTGAATCCATTACTGAAACTCTCGAATCCTTAAATGGAATGAGTAGCTTATTAACTCGATTTTCCAGTTTATTTGCTTCCATTGCTCAGGCCACCCCAGCTCTGCCTGCAGATGAAGCCGAGGAAGCAGATTTCGCTTTATTAGACTTGGATGGTAATAATCCTAAAAAAGCCGCATTGGGATAAGTTAAAGGATATCCAGTTCTTGCATTAGAATTGTAGCCTGGGTGAAGCAAAGCGGAACCCGGGTTTACGATCGCTACTTCCCGGTTATGGCTTGCGTTCTTCATCCAAACTCACTTCTATATTAATCGATTAGGGTAATGCAAAATGCCAATTCATCGCTCTGGACAGACCTTCGAGCATGATTTCACCACGGATGCTATTGCCTTTCGCATTCACTCTAGGGCTTAATACTACAATTCCTGCTTTACCAGGAACAACAGCAATCGTATAACCAGACACACCACTTTTAGCAGGCATACCCGTTTTAACCATATGCGTCCCTGTTTCATCATAAAGGCCACACGTTGCCATAATTGCTAAAGTGATCTTACAGGTATCGGTAGAAATGATTTGGTTCCCACTTTCTGGATCTCGTCCCGCATTAGCTAATAAAGTAGGTAGGAATAGCATTTGTTCTAGCGTAGCTTCATAGGAACAAAGCGCAAAATACAAATCCAATGTTTCATAAACATCCGTTCCAAGGTTGTTTCTACTTTTTAATAAATAGGCAAGAGCACGATTGCGATTACCCGTTCTTTTTTCAGAAGTAAAAACCAGTGGATTAATGCTGAGCCGTTGATTAAATAATTTTTGAGTCCAATGCTCTAACCAGCCAAATTGTTGTTCCCCATTGCCTGGAATATGGGAGCATAAGGTAATCGCTCCAGCATTTAACATGGGATTTGAAGGTTTAGGGCCAAATTGTTCCAAACGAGTAATTGACGCAAAATCATCCCCGGAGGGTTCAACCTTAACCCATTCAAATACCTGTTCCGCACCAAATGCTTCGAGCAAGCCAATCAAAGGAATCATTTTGGCTGTACTTTGCAATGTTACGGGATTCAATGGGTAGTTGCTATAAGAAAGAGCTTGTTCACCTAATGGTTGGACAGCAATCGCAGTCAATTCCGGGTTCACGTTGGCAAGCTCTGGAATATAATCCGCAGTTTTACCTTCTTGATTCAACTCTGCGGCACGAACCAAATCTTCGAGCAAATGAATTGTTAGCAATGATGACATAGGATCCTTAGCCTGAAAAAGCAGCCATTATGATAAATTTAGCACATTAAAACAAATAAATTTGCAGGAAGGATTAATTAAAAACTTAACGAAGGCACAGAGGTTTCGCCGCTTACCGGTAAAAGTAATACATAGCTTATCTCTCCGTGACTGTGGTGAAAAAATTTAATGCAAGGAACTTTAAAACAGGCCAACCATTCAGTAATCACCTCATCAATGAATGCTTAAATCAATGGATTTTGATCGTAAAGGACTAGAAGGTGAAATAATGCCTAAGGTATCACCTTTTTGCAAAGGTCTAGGTCTTATATTGTTCATGTTCGCCAAACTCATTCTTCCTGAATATTCTTAATTTTATCAATGTGAGACAGATATAAAACATATTATAATTTTGTCAAATACTCTATACTTAAGGCCAAATAAAGGAATTTTACTCCCCCTTATACGCGTGTGATACTATGGATAATAATCATATAGTTGTGCTCAATTCAGGCTCTTCAAGTATTAAATTCGCGGTATACGAATTAAATGCCTCCTTACCCAAACTCCTGCATGGTATTGTTGAAAACATTCGTGAGTCCCCTGTTCTGAAATTGTACGATGAAAATGATGTCTTAATTCGAGAAAATCATTTTGAAAAAGATCGCGAATACAGCTACTTTTATGAATTATTATTTTCAGCCTTAAAAACCAATCAATTTGGTTTTCAAATCAGCGCCATAGGACATAGAGTAGTACATGGCGGCAATGAATTTCATGCCCCTGTCTTTATTTCCTCTGACATCATGAAAAAATTAGAAAAACTTATCCCTTTTGCTCCGTTGCATCAGCCATACAACCTTGAAGCAATTGAGAGTATCAGTAAACTCGCTCCTGAATTACAGCAAATCGCTTGTTTTGATACGGCATTTCATACCACTCATCCAAAGACAGCAGATCGATTTGGCCTTCCAAGAAAATTTTTTGAAGCGGGGATAAAACGTTATGGTTTTCACGGGCTTTCCTATGAGTTTATCATGCATCAATTGAAAAAAATTACCCCACAAAAGTACTTGGGTCGCATTGTCATTGCCCATCTGGGAAATGGCGCCAGCATGTGTGCGGTCAAGCAAGGCAAATCAATAGACAGCACTATGGGTTTCACCGCATTGGATGGACTCATGATGGGTACACGTTGCGGCACTATCGATCCAGGCGTCATTCTTTATCTTTTGCAATCTGAAAAAATGAGCCCAGATAAAATTCAAAATTTACTTTATAAAGAGTCGGGCTTGTTAGGTGTTTCCGGCATTACTTTTAATATGCAAGAGCTGCTTGCAGAAAAAAATCCGCATGCAAAAGAAGCAATTGAGTTGTTCGTCTATCGTATACGTAAGGAACTCGGAGCACTTACTGCGGCACTTGGCGGATTGGATGTCTTGGTTTTCACTGGCGGTATTGGAGAAAATGCCTGGCAAATTCGTCAAGCGGTTTGTCAAGATAGTGAATGGCTTGGTATCGAAATCGATACGACTTTAAATAAGACAAAACAATTAATGATTAGCAGTTCCAAAAGTTTTGTCGACATTTATACGATCCCGACTGATGAAGAATGGGTTATTGCCAATCATTGTTATCATCTTATTAAAAATAAGGAATTATGACATGGACAGTACATTACTTGCAGGGAAAAAGGCTTTGGTGGTTGGCATTGCCAATGAACATTCCATTGCCTTTGGTTGTGCCCATGCGTTAAAAATGGCTGGGGCTGATCTGGCAGTCACTTATTTAAATGAGAAAGCCAAGCCATTCGTGGATAAAGTTGCCAACTCGCTTCAACCCTCCATTTATCGTCAATGTGATGTAACCCAAGAGCATGATTTGGATAATTTATTTTTGGACATTGACAAAAAATGGGGGCAAATTGACATCGTGGTTCACTCAATTGCTTTTGCTCCCAAACACGATTTACAAAATCCTGTGCATGAATGCTCTAAAGAAGGCTTCCTCATGGCCATGGATATTTCCTGTCATTCATTTATCCGTATGGCGAATCTGGCAAAACCGCTGATGAAAAATGGGGGCTCATTGTTTGCCATGTCATTCTATGGAGCAGAAAAAGTCGTCGATAATTATAATCTCATGGGACCAGTTAAGGCTGCATTAGAGGCTTCTGTGCGTTATATGGCAGTAGAACTGGGTCCACAACAAATTCGCATCATCGCCCTTTCTCCCGGCCCTCTAAAAACACGCGCTGCTTCAGGTTTGGGAAAGTTTGATGAGTTACTTCAGCTTGCAAAAGAAAAATCTCCCTTAAGATCGTTGGTTGATATCGATGATGTAGGAGCAATGGTCGTTTTTCTTGCGAGCCAATATGCTAAAAACATTACTGGCGATGTCATTTATATTGATAGTGGATACCATATTATTGATTAGGTCTATTGACACTTCTACTCGCTTGGCCAAAAAATGATGCTTAACTTCCTAAATCCCTCAATAATGCGTTAAAATAATAGTGAAAATCACTGATGCGATAATGTAAATAATGGAAGGCCGTAATGAATATCAATCAAAAAATCACTTGTCCTATTTGTCGAAAACAAAATACCTGGTACTCCGAGAACCGGTTCAAACCTTTTTGCTCTCATCGATGTAAACTCATTGACTTAGGTGAGTGGGCGAGCGAAGATCGGAAAATTCCTGGAAATCCGCTTGATCCAGACCTTAAAATTGCTGTTTATGGCCAAGACGAGTAACTCTTTTCTCTACTTAACCTCTATGAATGATGCAGCCAGGTTCCACCAGTGTGTTGACAGAAGTTTGTCATTGATTAAAAGCGTCTGGATATTGCGCATAAAGTGTGACATGCAGGCGGAGGGCGGGTGAGTTTTTTTCATAAAATCAGTCTGCTTAAGCAGCATGACCTTCAGAATCATCAGCGTCTTTTTGAGGAGGATAAATTCTTACTTTAATAATTTTTGAGGGACTAACTTTTTCAATTTTGGCATGAAACTCTGGGAATTCAATGTATTCTCCTTCCTTAGGTAAGTAGCCCAAGCGATGAATAAATAATCCATTTAAAATATCAATCTCATCGTCTATATCGATATCCTGGTTCAACGCTTGTTCTAAAAAATAGATGGAGCAGTTACCTGAAGCAGAGATGCTCCCATCCTCATTTAATACCCAATCCACTTTAGTACGGTGAAACTCATCTTTAATTCGACCAATCATTACCTGCAGTAAATTATCAAGTGTAACAAATCCCAAAATCGTGCCTTTACCACTGTAAACAAGTGCAAAATGAGACATTCCTTCACGGAATTTATGTAATAAATCCAGTGCGGGCACACGACGAGACACTTTGATAATCGGTCGGAGAAGTGATTGCAATTCTTTGATCTCCCCATGTTGATAAAAGATAGGAAGAAGATCTTTGACATGAATAATCCCTATAACATCTTTTTTATCTGGATCATAAACTGGATAACGGCTGTAACGATGTTTCATAATGATCTCGATGATTTCCTGGATAGGCTTGCTTATATTGAGCATGACCATTTCTTCATTAAATCGCATCACTTCAGTTACTTTCAGGTCCGCTAAATCCAGAGTGTGTTCAATGATTTCAACCTCCTCTTCCGTAAGCTCACCATGAAGATGGCTTGCGCCTAAAAGCAGTTTTATCTCATCTGTCGAATGAAAATACTCACTCTGATGCACTTCATCTAATTTAAAAACCCTTAAAAGAAAATTTGAGCAGGTATTGAGGAACCATATTGCAGGATACATGAGCCAATAAAAACCATATAGAGGTATGGCCGTCCACACAGACACTCGCTCTGACTGACGAACCGCAAGGGATTTAGGCATTAACTCCCCAACGACAATATGAAGAAAAGAAATAAATGAAAAGGCGACAAAAAAAGCGATGACCGTGATTAATTGTGGTGAGCTTACACCAATAAAAGTCAGAAATGGTCTCAACAGATCAGCAAAAGCCGGTTCTCCTATCCAACCCAATCCAAGTGAAGCAATCGTAATACCGAGCTGACATGCAGATAAATACGCATCAAGATGTTTATGTACATGAACTAAAATTCTTCCGCGTACACCATATATATCCTTGATCGCTGCAACACGAGTGGCCCGCAGCTTTACCATTCCAAATTCGGCTGCCACGAAAAATGCATTCAGTAAAACCAATAGAAACGCTAATATAATCTGCAAAAAATTGATCACCAGGAATTTCCTTGTCTCGAAATCCAATAGTTAGTGAGATTTATTTTTTTCAAGAGTCTCTCTCCAAGCTTGCTCTTCAGACATAGTTTCAAAAATCTCTTTATCTGTTTTTTCTATGTCATGCTCTACTATTTTCTTCTCATGCTTAGAACCTGTCAAATTACTGGGTTTCTTTTGATTTTTAATCTTATTCAAACGCTCTACTGCATGGGGATTAGGATTTTGATAGATTTTCATATAAGTCCTTTTTATTAATAACCATAAGTATAAGTATAGTTCTTTCAGCTAAAATGGATTATTTTTCCGGAAATAGCATACATTTGCATATAATTCTATGCTTTTATCGCAAAAAGCTGAAGAATAAATGGAGCAGACTGGAGCATGCTCTATTGTTTAGCGAGTTACAACATCACAACTAATTTGTTCTTGGGGAGCGACCGTTATATGATGCGACCCGAGCTCCCCACTCCAACAGATTTTTATTGCAATCATCTTTATCTAAAATTACCTCTATAAAACATAAAGCATCTGTTTTTTTGGCTTCTTTAATTGCATCGAGAAGTGCTTGATGCGTAGGAGCTCTAAAAGCGCGGGCGTTTGCTTGTTCCCCATTAAAAACATCGACTAAATCAGCATAGCGCCAATTATTAATCACATTATATGGACCATCATGAATTTGTACCTCGATGGTATAAGAAGCATTATTCATTAAAAAAATAATTGGCTTAAATCCATAACGAATAAGCGTGGAAAGCTCCTGTGCACTCATTTGAAAAGAACCATCGCCTATCAAAGCAATAACCCGTTTTTTATGGTGAAGCGCTGCTTGCATACCCAAAAGTGCTCCTACAGACCATCCAATCGAGCCATATTGCATTTGAATTTCAAAGGGACATTTTTCAGGTAAATTAAGTCGCATGCCATTAAACCAGGAGTCTCCAGTTTCTGCCAAAACCCCATAATCATTGCTTAGAAGCTTCTGAATTTGACCAAATAGGAAGCGGGTGGTGAGTGGCGAATTCAGATCATCAGGCTCGTTATATAAAGGTGCAGAGCCTGCGATCCGTTTATAGGCTTTGACTGAAGCATCATTGAATTTTAATTTGTCCTTTAATCCTCGCAAAAACTCATTCATATACACTTCAGTGTATACTTTACCGGCGATAGAAACACTCCCATCTGCAATGATAATGAGTTTCTTGGGCTGGATATTACACACATGCCCAACCGTTGTATAATCATTAAAATTAGGTCCTATAAAGAAATACAGGTCGCTTGATTCTACTATTTCGCCACATCCCGGAGAACTAACCGGGCCCCAATAAATGCCGATGTAATTAGGATGTTGTTCTGAAACAAATCCCTTAGCATCAGGCATTGCTGCTAAGGCATAACCGCAGGATTGACTTAAGGTTTCGATCATGGCGGTTGCTTCACAAGGGCGAGATTTACTGCCTGCGATCAGCACTGGCTTAACAGCAGCATTGAGCTTCTCTGCGGCCTCCTTAATCGCTGCAGTAAGCGATGAGGTATCACTCAAGCGTTTGACATTAAGCGCCCGTTGTGTAGGAGGCGAAACAGAGAGCCCTGCAATATTGCATGCAATTTCTATATAAACAGGTTTCTTCTTTTCCAACGCGATTGCTATAGCGGAATCAATTTGCATGGGCGCATCACTTGGCCTATGAATAAACACACTATGTGCCGTAATTTTCGCAAATATTTCGCGAACGTAGCTGTAATTTTCTGTTGCCAAAGTATGATGTAAAATTTCTGCATCTTGCACCGAGTTTGTATTAGGACCGCCTGAGATGACAATTACAGGCAAATTCTCAGCATAAGCCCCTGCAATCGCATTGACGGCACTTAAGCCGCCAACACTGAAGGTGACAACCAGGGCAGAAACCCCTTTTATGCGCGCGTAGCCATCTGCTGCATAACCCGCATTCAGCTCATTACAGCAATTGATCATTTTCAGTGACGTATTTTTTAATAACTCGTCCAATAAGCCCAGATTATAGTCCCCAGGAATTGCGAAGTAATCATTCATTCCTAATTCTTGGAGACGTTGTGCGAGATAAGTACCTACAGTAGCCATAAGGAGTCCTTTCTTTGAAATACTGATAGAGCGTTTAAATTTATTATGGCAGTGGGTTATTCTTTCTTCAAGGAATTCTTTGTCCTTTTATTGAGCACAACAGTGGGTGGAAATTGATGTTGCAGTTACTTTTTTAAATGCTCAACAAAATAGTCCCAAATTCTACGCCAAACATAAGCATTCATGAAATACAGAGAATGGTTCTCATTGGGAACTAAAAGCATATCAAAATTTTTATCTGCCTCGATCAAGGCATTAACCAATTGCAACATATTGGATGGATGGACATTATCATCCAAATCGCCATGAATCAGGAATAATTTCCCCTTAAGCTTTGCGGCCAAGGGATAATTCGATTGTAAGGTATAATCCACCTCATTGGGTAAACCATGATAGCGTTCGCCCCAAAATGCCAAATAGCTTCGTAGATCTTGTAACCCAGAAACACAGACTCCTACTTGATAGAACTCAGAATAATCCAACAAAGCGCGAGTTGCAGCATACCCGCCTGCCGACTGTCCGATAATACCAACGCGCTTTATATCCATATAGGAATACTGCTGTGCCAGGCTTGTAATCACCGCAACATGATCTTCCAATCCGCCAGCAGTTTCTAAATGCTGGTAAGAATATTCATGAAATTTTTTAGAGCGCAAAGGCGTACCACGCCCGTCCATATTAACGACGATGAAACCTAATTCAGCCAAACTTTGCGGCCACCAGCAGCCATAAAAATATTCGGGAGGATCATAACAATAGGTTTTAGGCACACGCGTCAATTGCGGTCCTGGATAAATGTCATCAATTATTGGATATTTTTTCTTTGGATCAAAATCTGTAGGAAAATACATGAGACCATAAATGTCTGTTTCTCCATCTGCGCCTTTGAGACAAAAAGAGTTCGGTTGTTTATATCCCAAAGCACGGAGCAGAGAAAAATCTGCTTCTTCCAACAGATCAATTTCGTTCCCATTTTTATCATATATTCTGGTGACTGGAATGGAGTCCATGGAAGAACAATAATCAATAAAATAGTCGCAAGAGGGTGAGAACACAATGGAGTGATCAGCGATTTCCGGGGTCAACAATTGCACCTCTTTACCATCCAGGCGCGCGCGATATAAATAACGAAAGTAGGGATCAACTTCTGGTTCTTTGCCATTCCCTAAAAAATAAACCCAGCGGTTTTTCGTATCCACATGAACTACTTTGCGAACCATCCATTCGCCTTGAGTGATGGGATTTTTTACTTGCCCAGTGTGTAAATCATATAAATAAAGGTGGGCCCAACCGTTATGATTCGATAACCAAATAAACTCATTTGTCTCTTCCAGTATTTGCGTGTAATTCTGCCACAAAATTAATTGACTGGGCTCAACATACCCCGAAGACTTTTCAGTGAGAATGATTCGATGTTGTTCTGTCGCAACATCCAATTCGCATAAAGAGAGTTGATGATTACCCCGTTCTTCTTTTAAAAAAAAGATTTTTTTACTGTCTGCACTCCACCAAACATAGCCTGCTTCAATTGGTGATCCGACTAATGCAGGCATCAAAGGGGGCATATCGATTTTACTCAATTTCTTTGCTGCGACGTCAATCAAACATAATTTGATTTCCGGGAGCGCATCATCACCTACAAAAGGAATATGTGCCTCATAGACTTGGGGACGAAATGAACCATCCTCCGGAACATGTTGCAGCAGTGATAATTTTTTCACATGCTGTTGATTGCATTGAAAGGTCACAATCTTTTGTGAATCGGGAGACCAAATAGCCATAGGCGGTAATACGGTCTGCATCCGACGCAGCGTTAATGAAGTTAAATTAGTATCAGGAGAAACAGCATATGCATTCGTTGCAGTACCATCAGTAGTAAGTTGATACTCTTTATTCTCAGCAAATGAAAAAAGAAATAAGTTATAGTCTTTAATATACATATCCCAACACTGATCCAATGAGCGAATTCTCGGCACAATGGAAATGGGTAAAAGCCCCCAAATCTCCATGATCGTAGGACATCGGGACATTGCAGCAGGTTTTTTTATCTCCGGCACAAGCGAGAGCACCTGAGTTGTCCGATCATATTGAAAAATAAATTGCTCAATTTGTAATTGCACAATGTGTTCGTCAACAAAACCAATTTTATTGATTGGCAGGGCAAAAGCTGTGATTTCCCGATTTAATTTTTCTGCAACTTTGCGTGCCAGCAATGAGTGATCAAAAGCGGGTTCCTTTTTCTTGTTTTGGAGATTAAAAATAAGATATTCATAACCTTGAATCGTGTCATGTCGATAGCAAATACGTTGTTCATCGGGTGACCACGTAATGGAAGGTTGAACGTTTTTTAGCAAACCAGCAACATTTTGTGGAAGAAATTTTTTTGCCTTCTCATAACGTTTTTTTCTCTCTTTTTCCATAAGCATGCCTATTACTTTTGACTTTGTTGCATTTTGCTAATCATGTCATTTAAATCACTGTATACCCAAGCTTCCGCAATTTGCTGATCATCATCCAAGCGGAAAATAGTAATGCCACTGTAAAATACAGAGATACCTGTTGCGGGAATTCCTGCAAATTCATGACGATGGGTTCCATGGCCACGCCAACGCGTCACTACTTTGTCTCCACTTACTATGAGATCATCAATAGAGTGCGTTAGATCTGGAAAAGCGCGATACCATTGCTTTAAGGCTTCTTTAAAATTCTGTAAATTGGCTGCTTGATCATAGCTAAAGTGAATTACGGTTTTTGCTGAAAAAAGCTCATCTGCCAAAGCAGCATTTTGCTGATTCCACATCTCATCAAAAACCCTTCTCACTGTCTTTTCTATTGCGGTAGTCATCTTCATTCATTCCTTGATATTGAACATGTCACGCTGCAGGATTCTGCGGTGTATTCGCTAATTGCTCGGCTTTATTTTTATATGCCTGAACTTCTTCAACTTGATCAAAGAAACGCTCATGTTTTTTTACTACGGTTGAATACAATCGGGAGTTAAGTAACGCGGCAATATCAAAATCGGTGAGTCGTTCTCTTGCTTTTTTGTTTTCCAATGCAGCAATTAGTTTTTCTGCAGCCTTTATTTTATCTTCAACACTGAATCCAAATTTTAAGGTAATGAGATTCGTTTTATATTGCGCAGACTTTTCATTGACATGCATCCACTTCGGCAGGCTCCATTCTGCACGACGTGTCTGACAATATTTTTTCAGATCGTCAATAAAATCATTTATTGCGTGATCATTATCTGATGAAGGAGCCTCTTTCTGAGTAGCCTGTTCATGAGTTATTTCTTTTCTGGGAGGAGGATTATTGAAAAGCTCTAAAAACTCTTTTAAATTATTTTCTTCTGCAAATTGACGTGCGGATTTTCTCTGAAGATCATCCTCTTGTTCCGGATCAGCTCCATATTCAAGTAATAGCCTGGCAACTTCAAATTGAGCATTCTTGACAGCCCAAAGCAGGGGATTATCATCTTCCGGAGCAATTGCATTGGGATCAAAACCATGCTCGAGTATCGCTTTGAGACTTTCAAGGTGACCTTTTTCTATTGCAGTATTGACATTTAATTTTCCATATGGATTCTTAGCGAGTTTTGCACCATGTTCAAGCATTAATTTTACCAAATTATAATCGTTTGTTGTTATTGCATGCTCAAAAGAAGTAAGAGCATAAGGACCGGTACGAAAATTCGGCTCTGCACCATTTTTTAAAAGTAATTCGACACTATCCCTATTTTTTAAGAGTACTGCGATGGTTAGGGGAGTACAGTTATCAGTATCCCTCGGTTTATTAACATACGCCCCGTGAGCTATTAAATGAGGAATAAGTTCATAATTTTTCGCACGGATAGCAGCAATCAGCCAAGTTCCTCCATAAGAATCACTCCATTGAGCTTTATTTTCAATATTCCTTTTCGCTCGGTTCTGCACTTCCTGCATCCAACTCGTTAATACCCGCTCCAGGTATTCATTTCCTGCAAAAGTGTACACTTGAGTATGAATTGCCGCAATTTCATTTTTCGAACACGCCTTTATTAAAGCCTCAGCAATTGCAGCATCATCAGTATATTCTTGAGACGGGGGAGTATTCGCATCGATAAGAGTCCATTTATCATGTTGAGGATCATAGGAAACTACAATAGCATGTTGTAGCCCAAATCCAGAAATAGAAAGACATATAGGTTCTGTGGGTTTGGGAACCATGATATTAATTTTTTCTCTTAGAAGAGCAAAATAGTCAGTTGTCAATTCATCCTGTTTATAAACACCAGATAGATGCTGCGGCAAAGAAACAATTTCCCCTTGGTCTTTAAGTTTTTGAGGGATCGTTAATTTGACGAAGCTACCTTGCGTGAGTGGTTCTGTGCCATCAAATAAATGTGGATATAGAATACGTTGTTGATGCAGTTCAACGCCATCAAAAAAAGCAAGGGTATCAATAAGAAGATCCTTCGACCTTAAGTAATCTTCCAAAATACCTCTTAGCAAAGTTTTTTCGGTTCCCTCAGCTCCATTATTTAATAAAGCCTCCACTGTTTTTTTAAAATCATCAAGAGGAATTTCTAATAAACGATTGACTCTTTGGTTAAAAACTTCTAATTCATTTGTAAAAACAGCTTGCATTCCCATATAAGCAATACCCTCACATGTCCCTCGTTCGCTACCGATGTAATTTAATGCTTTCATTAAGTGAATTAGTTTGACATGTTTGCCAAAGAAAGGAACTGAATTTTCAGGCTTACTGGGTACCGTTTCAACTTTTTCTTCCATTTTCAAAAATCGGAAAATAATAAATTTCTATAATTATAGATCACATTGCGCATTTTATGGCGAAATACTGGCTCTGCTTAATGCAGTTGCAGCAAGGACGCCTACAGCGGCGATGCCGAGTGCCACAGCAGGTTTAAAAAAACTAAATTGATTTGATTTTTTTTCTTTCTCATTTGTTTTAAGCTCTTGGAGCATAGTAGGTCCCTGTGGCGGGCTTGCATTCACAATCATTCCTTCACGTGCTTTAATTTTTACCTCGGAAAATGGAATGTTATCCTTTTCAGCCTTCATAGTGTAATCACCGGGCGGGACGTTGATAAAAGCGACACCACCATCTAAAGAAGTCGCTTTTAATGTTTTGATAAAAGGATTGGTTTTATGAATAATTGGAAAAATACCAAAATAAAAGGTTTTTGCATCGACTTTAGGAGACAACGACACCGTAACGCCCTCGACTCCTTGGGGGATATCATCCAGAGTGGTATTAGGCGGAGTAACCGTTGCCGCAATCTGGCAGGCTAGAGGATCTTCCGTTTCGCCCATTGCAAAAGAAAGAAATTTATACGCCATATTGGAAGGAACTTGGAATGAAATATTTTTTAGGAAGTTCTCATTATTTATTCCCTCAGGAGGAACAGTCAGAGTTGCTGTTTGTATCTTTTTATATCCTGACCAAAAAGATCCGGGCTTTTCAAAAACTAAAGTAAGAGACGTTCCAACAGGCCACTCAAATGGTCCAAATTTCCCAGAAGAGTCCGTCTTAAATTGTAACTGATCATTTTCAAGTACCGTAATCGTTGCATCCACAATGGGCTGACCGGATATAAATGAACGAGCAAATCCAGATACCAATGTTGTTGTCATAATAAATTCCTTTTAAAAATCATGTAGAAAAGCCAAGAGCATCTATGAAGTTCCCGCAGATAATTACCAACACTCTAATGGGTTCTGTCGAAAATGAAAATACTCACTTACAGTAAATCCCTGGAAAAGCGATAACAGCTTAATTGCCTTACGAAAATAGCGCAATGTGGTATAGAAAAAGAAGGACAAAATCCCCTCTTTAACACCTATAAAAATAAAAGCGCATTCTTATTTTAAATCAAATTGCAGCCATACACCGAGCCCCATCATCCACTCTTCTTTTAACTCGGTGAGGTCTCTTGCTGGTTGAAATAAAGTAGTTTGTGTATTTGAAAATTCAGGTTGCGCAGGCAATGCCATCCCACATCTTATTACTTATTTGATGGTGGAACAGTATAAGCAAGATAAGATTAAAAAGAGTTAAGAAATTGACAATTGACAATGATATGGAAAAAGTTGAATCTGGGCATAGAATTTCCCAATTTACTCGTCTTTTGTATCTTAAAAACTTACTTGGAAATAAATCACTATGGTCACTTTTAAAAAAATAATTTTCTTCTTTTTCTATTTCTTTTTAAGCATCACGTCTTATAGCCAATCACTCGAAAACGACAAGGAAATCCTAGTTAATTACAATTATCTAGGGACATTTTCTAAAGAGATAGCGCAAAAGGCATTAAAAAAAATGCCACCGCTTGATGTACTCGAAGCAAATTATGAGGTGACTCTTTATAAAATCAACTATAAAACTCCAGCTCCTGATAGTCAGATAACTATTGCTTCTGGCCTGGTCGCTGTACCTCGTGTAACAAACACGCTAGGAATTGTCAGTTATCAGCATGGTACCCGCTTCAAGCACGAGGATGCTCCCTCCAGAATGAAAGAGGGCGATTATGTGTATCCTGCTTTGTTTGCCAGTCATGGTGGTTATCTGACAGTGATGCCCGATTACCTTGGGTTAGGGGATAATGAATTACCTCTACATCCTTATGTACAATATGAAACATTGGCCAGCAGCAGTGTGAATATGCTTTTAGCGGCCAAAGAGCTTGCCAAAATTATAAAAATCGAACTCAATGATCAACTCTATATTGGCGGTTACTCAGAGGGCGGATTTTCCTCTTTGGTCCTATTTGAGTTACTTGCCACTCAATATCCACATATACCGGTTACTGCTGTTGCTTTAGGGTCTGCACCTTATGACTGGGATGAAACCATGAAATTTATTATGTTGAATCCGGGCCCACGAGCTACTGCGTATTTAGCATATTTTTTCTATTCATTGCAAACCTATAAAAATTATTGGGCTGATTTAAATCAAATCTTTGTCAGCCCTTACAATATCCTCATTCCAGAATTATTTGACGGCCTCCATGCCACCAAAGAAATACTGGATGCGCTACCGCAAAATCCAGCATTAATTTTTCAGCCGGAATTTTTTGAGGCTATCTTAAATCATACAGCGAGCAACTCAGAGAAATTGAAGAACTATTTCAATCATTATGATTTTTCTCCAACAGCACCATTACTGCTTGTTGGCACAAAAGGAGATAGGGATGTTCCTTACCATGGAGCTGAAATTGCTTACGAACAATTTACAAAATACAGTAGTGCTGTCTTTATCCAATCAGTCAGCGACACACTCGATCATCGGGATGCAGGCCCATATGTCTTTTATGAAATGCTGCAATTTTTTAAGCGTTCTCATACTAAATAAGAGGATATTGCCGGGGCATCAGTAATCTTTTGTACTTCCACATCGAGACGAGGTATGGCCGCCAAATCCAACGGCCGATCGCGCACTCCCGCAATAAACGCGCATCCCTCATGCTCACAAGAAGAGTCGCAATTTTTGCTTCAAAGCAACACCAGATGATAAAATCATCTATATCCAACGTTCATGACGTAATCGCGTAATATAGAACTCTCAAATTCTGCTTTTTCCATAAGTACCAAAAGAACATCACGAGCGTTAATTACCCCTAATGGTTTGGAATTCTCGTCGATGATAGGAACATGCAAAAGATTATGCTCCTTCATCGTTGACCATACATCTCGCAACAAGTCGCTTGGGCGGCAGTAAATAACATCTTTGGTCATCACCGTCCCAACAGGAACCGTACAGCCACAACCTTGGCAAACCGCCATCATGCGAACAACATCCGTTCGAGTGACTATACCTACCATTGTTCCATCCTTGTTACAAATTACGACAAGATTGATATGTCGGCCATCAAGGAATTTGGCAGCCTCCAGTAATGGAGCATCATCTCTTACACTAACAAGACGTTTCTGCGCGATAGGAACTATTTCCTCTACAAATGCCATAGAACCACCTTCCTTCAATCATTGATGAGATCTTAATCCATTATTAGAAGCAATGGGTAATATACGGATAATTATAGCCTATTGTATAAAGAATATAAGAAATAAATTGAGTACCAAAAAACATCATGCAACAGACAAGAATTATAGGGCTAACTTAATCTCTTTGTGTCAGCCCCTTAAATCTCGAATATTATAACCCCTACAAACCTGGAGATTGAGTTTAATTTCTTCCAGCCATAACACCTCCATCGACATTGATGATCTCTCCGGTGATCCAGCTTGCTTTATCTGAGAGAAGGAATTCAATGGCGTTAGCGACATCCGTTGTTTTACCTATCCTGCCAAGGGGATGAAACTCATTAAAATCCTGTAGTGATGTTTCAATTTTATCTTCGGCTATAAATGACTTGTAGATAGGGGTCGCTACTACCGCAGGCGCTACGGCATTCACCCTGATGTTGTGATCTGCCAGTTCCATAGCTAAATGTTGCGTCAACGAATGAAGTCCCGCTTTTTGCATGGAATAAGCTGAAGAAGGAGTAGCCTTGACCGCTTGCTTTGCCCACATGGATCCAATATTAACTATTGAACCACCTCCATTTTGTTTCATTTTTGCTGCAACAGCCTGAGTAATAAAAAAGAATGCTTTGTTGAGATTTACTTGCAGATCATAATCGGCTTCTGTATGGTCTAAAAAGCTTATGGGTTTAAAATAGCCGGCAGCATTAACCAGATATTTTATTGCACGTGCTTCATTTTTTATTTTTATAACAAATTGCGTCACATGTGCTTGATCATAAAGATCACTAACTAAATATTCTATTTTGTCTCCAATTTGTTTTAGTTCATCAATCGCATGTTTTAGCTTTTGTTCATCCCTTCCTGTAATCAGGAGATCAAGGCCACTTGTTGCAAGTCTTTTTGCTGTTTCCAGTCCCATTCCACTGGCTCCCCCCACAATAATCGCTAAATTTTGATTGCACATATTCCTCACCTTTTTAGTTTATAAAAATCTGTTCCGTGGAGTATGAGCAATATATAATCCTAAAAAAAGTAGGTACTTAATGGTACACTAGGTACTTATTGGTACCTATTATTGAATTATTTGAAGAAAAAAGTTGAAGCAAAAAATACCTCTAAAAACAGCAACAATGGTTGAAACAATTTACGGTTGTAAATGGTCACTCACCATTTATTCTCTTTTGCGAGAAGGCGTTAACCGTCCCGGGGAAATGGTGCGCCGCGTTGACGGTCTCACCACAAAAGTTTTAAATCAATGCCTCAGAAAAAATATTGAATTCGGTATTCTTAGCAAGAAGGATTTTCATGAAATTCCGCCCAGAGTGGAGTATTTTGTTACCCCCTTTGGAGAAAAATTTTTAAAGATTCTCGATGAGATTGAAGAATTGAATCGTTCCATTGACCCACAAAATCATTAAATCTATTCTAACTTACAGAAGACCGATAAAATGAGACGTTTCATAGGAACGAACTCCTAGAATATTTTGCAGCCAATTCTCTCCTCGAAAATAAATAATAACTTAACCAAAACGAATTCACCAGTTTATAAAGTTCGTAAAAGCAACAATTTCAGTGAATATCTTATGAGAATGTTAACTCGTTTAACTTTTTTAATTTTAACATGTGGATAGACAGGAATAACGAGTGCCATTACTATTTGGATGGGCCAATCACATTTGTACGCCTGGCATACAAATACGATTAGCATTGGATTGTTACTATTTCATTGTTCAATGGAAAAAATTCCTTTTCATTTTTGTCAACGTTATTTCCTTTTCTTTATTCCATTGTTTCTGGGAAAACAAGGTTCCTGCGACAAAAATAGAAATGCTTTCCGTACTCTTTTGTTCTGACAATGGCGCGTCTTCTTCAAGTTTAAATTCTTGTGTAATCGTTTCAACCAGCTGCGCAAGATATTTATTCTCAGAAACCCCTTTATTATAGTAGGAAAGACGCTTCTTAAAAAACGATTGAATATCGCTGAAAGTACAACCAAACAGCAGAGGGCTTTTCGTTTCTAATAGTTTGCGCATGACTTCGATTTCATAGATATATGCATTTGCTTCAGTATTTGCGATTTTGCTGCAACATTAAAAGCATGCCCTGCTTCATGAATAATCGCACCAATCATATCAATCTTTTTTTGTTCAAAAAAACTTATCTTTAAAGCAATGGTTTGGTTCATGACCCAATTTTTATGAAGGTGTCCTAATAGTTTGTACGTACTTTTGTTGATAAAGATAGCGGGATTACCCTGAACACCTACAAAGTCATGCGGTGGTTTTAAAATATCAATTTGAAGTTGCGGAATTGAAGCAGTAATACCGTTATTAAGTCCATTCCAACCCATTTCGCGGCATTCTTCTATGAGCAATCTAATGTGATAGCTTGTCAGCATGGTATACACTCCTTGTCTATAAATTCCCATAAAAATCAAATTAAAATCAACTTGACTAATAGTTGCAAAGCCATTATTGCGGATCAATTTTTACCAGTCAATACATTTGGTGATCATTTGGTTTTTATTTGATTTATTTTGTTAAAAATAATCGAAAGAGAGTCAATAAGTGCGCATAACTTAAGAATTCTGGCACGTTGATTATAGAAAGTGCTGCAAGTAAAATTTTGAAGAGTACTTATGCCGTTACAGACCACCGATTACTGCTCTATGAGAAGGTAGGGCACAAAAAATTCACCCTACCTATAAAGAAATTTCTATAGCTAGCATGCGCTGAGCGGGTATCAGCACATACCCATCCCTTTTTGTTGTATTTTTTCCAGAGCTTCTGTGTCAGGCACCACTTCATCAAGAGAAAAATAATCACGAGTAATAGGATCACGTCGTAACTCAGGGCGTTGTGGATGGCGCTCCCTTATAGCGAGAATTTCTGTTAAATCATAAAGCTCATTCCCGACCCCACCTTCCAAACGTGAATTGGGTAATCGCACTGGAATTTTGGGCACGCTAAAACCAATAGGAGAACGCATGGAGTTACCAAATATTGCTGTATTCAGTGTTTGAAGCAACCCAGCATCCGCATGAGGAGTACAACATTGAACAATATGCTCCTGCATCTTGCTACTAAATCGATCCCATCGTAACCTTATCCCCTCAGGAATTACATTCCATATTTTTTCGTCCACTTTTGCAGAGCCGGAAGTTAATCCAAGTGCTTGAGCAAATTTTGCGATATTCACATGAGAAATTTTTACGCATGGAATCGTTACTTTCTCGCCGTCAACTTCAGCTTTTATTACTGCGTCCTTTAGTTCAAACGCCCCTTTTTCAGCTGCCTTACGAAAAAAAGCCAAAAATAACTCAGCCCTTTCTTTTCTACGTGGAATTGGAGGATTTTGCGTGCTTTCTCGAATAACAATGTCCGCTCCCGACCGCATCACTCGATAATGCTGAGCACAATTTATCGCTTCTAATATTTTATTAGTTATCAATTCAACAAACTTTGCACCTTGTCGCTCTTTTTCTGCACTTTCACTTCTCATTTGCATGATTCATTCTCACAACCATTAATCTTGTGATAAATTATAACAAAAAGGTTGTAATATGACCATAAAATCCGATTATTATTAAAGATAAGGTGGTTTTCTTAGAGAACATGCCCTCCATCAACTGCAATGACTTTTCCGGTGATCCAATTGGCTTTTTCTGAAGCCAGAAATAAAACCATATTTGCAATATCATCAGGGGTTCCGGCTCTTTGCAAAGGAATATTGCTCACATAATATTGCCACAATTCCGGGTTACTGGAAGCTGTATCTTCATTCATTCCCGCTTCAATAACACCAGGCGCAACCGTATTCACGCGGATGCCGTATTGTGCTAAATCGACGGCAGCATGTTTTGTCCATTTATTCAGTGCCGCCTTCGAAGCACCATAACCAATTCCCTTTGTCATCGTTATAATGCCGCTGATTGAAGAAATATTTAAAATACACCCCTTCTTGCCGTTTTCCACCATATTTTTGGCACACAATTGCGCTAAATAAAGTGGCGAAATAGTATTAACCTGAAAAACTTGCTGCATTTTTTCTGGGGGCAATTCAAATATCGTTTCCCGACAAAGCATGCCAGCATTATTAACTAATACATCCACATAGCCTAAATACTCCATCGCTTGTTCGGCAAAAGTTGCAACATGGTCCATTTTGGAAAAATCAGCATAAAATGCTTTTGCATTTCTCCCTGTTGCTTTAATCGCTTGAATCGTGTCTTCCGCACCTTGTGCATCACTGTGGTAACTAATAACAACATCTGCGCCTTGCTCTGCAAAAACTACGGCTATTCTTTGACCAATACTGCGGTTAGCCCCCGTGACAATAACTTTTTTCTCTTTAAAATCCATGTCCATCCTTAAAAATGTTCAGTTAAAATCTCTTTTTATTTTTTAACTCACATGCGGGAAGCAAACCAGAAAAAGTGCACATTACTCCCGTCTTGCTGCACCCCGTGCAATTTCTTTATTTTTATAATAACAAATCATTATGAAATAAAGACAATAATTGAAAAACTCAATTTTTTTTGCGGACAACTGTATTCTCCCTAATCGTATTGGAGCACATACAAAGCTTTTTCACTTGGCTGAGGATTAATAAAATCTTATTGAAAAAATTAAACACCTTGACACCGTACCTGTCGCCCTGTAGAAATTAAGCATCAATAAGGGACTAAAAAGGAGGAAGTTTATGGAAGGAAAATTGGAGCGCTACCAGCAAGAAATTAACACTGCAACCCAGCCCATTTTTACACGGCTGGAGCACTATCGTAAGGCCATGTTTGACATAAGAAAATTATTAATGAACTATTTTTTTAATCCAGGGCGAACACAAAAGCTCACTGAAGTTGCCAAAGGAGAAGAAATCGTTTTTAGCTTCAATCTGGTTCAAAAAAACATGGAAAAATGTCTGGTCGATGAGCATCAATTAGTAGAGACGGCTCAAGCAATGATCGATACAGAAAAAAATCCAAGTCTTGTAGCAGCTTTTGATAGTCATGTTTTACAGAGCGGCTTGCCGCTGGAATTTCGCGAACAAGAAGGCCTGTATCTCTTTAAACCAGAGAAACCCTACACACCAATGGCGCAAATTTTTATGCATCAATTTGCTTATGCACTGGGTGCTTATCGCCTATGTTTGGGCGTTGGTGAAACCTATTTTACTCTCTATAATCACCAAGGAATGTCCACTAAACAGCTGCAAAATTACATTGACGCAGCGAATGATTTAAAACAACAAATTACAGAGGAAGTCGATTTAATTGCGTTACATAAACAGGCAAAAACAATAGAAAATGAAATCATAGCCTTATTGCGAACTGAGAAAGTACATGAAGGATTAAATCAATTTAAGTATGATATCGACTCGCTCAAAATAAAATTGGTTGGATTATTGGAAGCCGGAGCACTTCATTTACAAAATTGCTATAAAGACTTTCCTAACAATGCTATATTTTGGATAGTGCATGATCGAAGTTGGCATACACTCGTCAAAACTATTTCAGGTCTTCTCTATGAGAAATATGATTATTCTACTTTATACAGTACATTCGAAATTAATAAAGAAATTATTGGGCGGATTAAAGCAGAAATAGACCATTTTTATTCCATAGTGTTTGAAAAAGAACCCTTGCTTAAAATTGAATTATTAAGAAAAGCAGCAAACCTTATTAGTGAAGCAAAAATTGATATACTCGCAAAACTTGCTGAAAACAAGATAGAATTGATTGAAGCACCAAAAAAAATAGGTATGTTTTCCACCCACCCTTCTAATAGTATTTATGGGCTTATGCTCGCCTATCAACAAAGACAATTAGCACTTGTGAATACATTTGGAGAAGCAAACATTGCTGAGGAGGAGAAAGAAGAATTTAGCCCAAGCATTTGACCTGTAAAAATGACTATCTATAACAAACCATAATTGTTATGATAATTCAGTGGAAAATGCTATAACCTCATGGTAAAAAACAATTTTTAAGGAATAATATGTTAAGGAAAACAAAACTGCTCGGTCTTGTGTCTTTATTATTAGCCAATCCTTGTTTTTCAGGGTTTTACCTTGGTGCAGGAGTAGGACCTGAAGGCGCTCATTTTACGCAACGATCTCATGTAACGAGGCTAGGAGCTATTTCCAATACAGCAGGCGAAGGAGCTTTTAATGTTTATGATACAGAACACTTCTCCGGGACCGGAGAGTTCGGAACTTTATTTGGGGGTTATAGTTTAAGGTATAAAAACTTTTATCTGGGAGCAGAAGCCAACGCCAATATAAGCTCAGTTAAATATACCCTGGTTAACGACGAACTCATACACAGCAACTTTCTCAAAACTACTTTTTCAATTCCAAATAGTGAAGGCATCAGCATATTACCTGGATACTTTTTCTCAGACTCTTTTTGGGCCTATGGACGAGTGGGGTATGCAAATGGGCACGTAAAAATTAGGGAATCCGATCCAACAGTTAGAAGTTCTACATCAAACCGCAGCGGTATTCGCTATGGTGCTGGAGTTCGTTATAATCTGTTGGATCCTCGCTGGACATTAATGATGGATTACAGTCAAATCAATTACACCAAGATAAAAAGTCATGTGTTTGAGCCTAATGGCGGAGTAACTAAGATTGCCCGAATTTATCCCAATACTGCACAAGTCGCTTTTGGATTAATCTTTAATTTTGATACACCCAAAAAAGCCTTTGTTAAATAATACATGGAGACTCGTATTGAGTCTCCTTACTTTTCCTCATTTCTGAAGAAAACACCCGCTTATTTTTTCGTAATTAGGGTTTGTTTGCATTTTGCCCCGGAGCAAGTCCGGGGAAATGCAAATAGACCCTAGAAAACAATTGAATAAGCAAAAGCCAGAGCAATAGTATATCCCAATAACAACAGAACTTTCTGGGCTGCCTTCATGGATACAGCAAAGAAAACTAAAATCAAATGGAGCAAAAATAATGCATAAAGAATGTATTCATTAATTCTTTCCGCTGTAGAAAAAGAGTAATTCCTAAGGAACCCATCAGGAAAGGCATTCAAACGCGTAATAATTGTCGCCATAAGAATAATTAAGAAAAATAAATACAAAACAATCACATAAGTGCTAAAAAAAATGGGAATCTTAAATTCTGTAACTTCCTCCTCTTTATCTAAATTTTTAATAAAAATCAAAGCAATTAAAGAAACAATAATACCGATAAAATTAAATCGGACAAACGGAGAACTGAGTAAAGGAAAAAAATTCACCTGGCCTAACAAAGACCATTTACACTCCGCGATTAATACAATGAATAGAAGCGGAAAAAAGAATACGGCCTTCAAGAAGATAGGAGATCGGTTGTTTGTTTTACATGAATGAAATAAGAAATTTGTATATTTAAGGTTAAGAAAAATACCCCAAACAAATGAGGTAACAAAAATCAAAAAAAATGAATTAACAAGAAATAATAATGTAATAGGACTCAATAAAATGGATATAAGATTTTCGTGCATTATATTCCTAGAAAAATTATTGGATATTCATAATTATAGAGCGCCAATCAAATTCCTTTGTTGTTCATGATGCGGGAAGGACGTGCAGCAATAAATCCAGATTATATCCCCAAATCAATAACGTCAGAGGAAGATTTTAAAACCATTTTTAAAAGAGAGACCCGCTTAATTATTATTATCCTGTATCATGCGATATTGAGCCAATACCATTAAATTTAATTGGGACTATACTAATAAATATGCCAGTTTTTGTTTTTAAATGGGGTATTTCTATGAAGGTTTTTAATAACATGAAGATGTATACCTCTTATTTAGATGGTCTCTACCAGCATATTTTTGCAAATACTCCCATCGTTACCTGGGGCTATTTCTACTATGATTTGAATGGACGTTGTTTGCAATTGATGTCTGATAAATGGCTCCTCGATGTTTTTTTAAAAAATGATTTATTTGCCACACAAATTTTCACTAATATAACTACAACTCCGGATACCTTATATGCTTCAGATATTATGAATGATGAGCTTCTACCCCATTCAATCAAAGAAGTCTTAATTGATCACAAATATGCTTATTTTTTTGATATTGTCCATAAAGAGGAAAATTACACAGAAATCTATACATTTGCATCGATTACTGATTCTCACCGCTCTAATAATTTTACCCTTAACAACGTAGATATCTTAAAAGTCATTAGCCAAAACCTGGCCACTCGGTGCAGACGATTATTAACCAAAGATAATACTCTGATATTGCCTAAAGATTTAATCATTGAGATGAATTCACTTGCAGAATCGCATGGTTCAAAGAATTCTTTAAATTTGAAGGAATTCATTTTAAAACAAAAAGAGACTAAATTGCAGGAAATGGTAAATGACACCGTTTTTGATTTTAATACCTTGCCTTTTAATTTCATGTCAGCAAAACAACTGACCTTGAAGGAAAAAGAGATCATTTATCTTTATTATCATGGTTTTAAGATACAACGCATTGCCGATATTCTGGAAATATCAAAACGCACCGTTGATAAACATTTCGAAAATATCAAGAAAAAACTTACGTGTGACAGTACAGGTCAAATAATTCCTGCCTTACTGCGCTCTAATATTTCTATAAATCAATTTATCCAAAAATCTTAAGTCATTCGCCGCTAAAACTCCATTTTAAAAAATGATGCAGCAAGTGGATATTTTCTTCTCTTCGGTTTGAGCAAAATAATATTCTAGTGTCTTTTTGTTTAGCTTTTTATGATAAGTGAACTCCTTGTTGCTTAACAATTGATTCAACCATGATGCCTTCATATTAAACGATGAGCCATAAAACTCACAAAGATCTATTTCAGCAAGTGAAAAAATCGCACCTATCCAAGGATCAAGAAGAAAGTTTTTTGTGATAACTACTGTATGTTCAATGTCTTCGATATCATAAATAAGTGCAGGGATATTTTGTTGTTTTAGTAATGCAGCCAAATAAAATGCTTGGTGTTCACAATTTCCCGCTCTATGCGCAGAAATTGTATATTTTATTGGCGCTCTCGCATCGAGAAAATCAATCTTTTGGTCCTCACAATATTTTGCAATTTTAAGGAAAAAAGATCTCACTTCGCCTACTTCCCTCACTGCGGTTAAGCTATTTTCATGATATTGAGCCTTTCGCTCTTTGCCTATTTTTGCGGTTAAGGGATTGATAACCGATGCAGAAGTGCTGGCAATGCACACACCCATTGTAGCCTCCAGCGCGTTACATAAAATTTCAGGGTATTTATTTGCAGGGTTAATCTCGATTTTTTTGTTTTTGAAAAATTTAACCAACATCACCAATCTCCATTTGGGCTCAAAATCTTTATACTCAAGAAAAGAAACTAAAATCAATTACTTTTCCTGTAGCTTACAATGAGTTAATATTAGGCACTATGACTATCTTAACGATTTTTAAGCTGCATTTTTGAATTCCAAAACTGGCATATTACCGCGGCTGGAAAAGAAACAAAGCGGTGAATAGGAGAATGGATATCCCCGGAAATAGATAAATGATTTTTGGGTGTTTTCTGACGAACTAAAAAAGAGAGGGATAATGGGAATTTTTAAGGATATTACACACCGGTATTGTCAAAAAATATTGGATGCCTACCAAGTGCAAGCAGATGAAAAAACATATAAAGGTAAAGAAGCTGACTTATTAATTCAAAGAAATGAATTTGCAAAATGTTTAATCAAGAAGATTAAAGAAATAGATGTTGAGGACGATGATTATTCTACTTATTTTGAACAGATTTTAAAAGAAATTGAATCGATATCAAAGGAAGTCGTAACTGCCGTCAAAGAATATAATAAAGAAAATAGCACTACATTTACCACCGATCTTTATGAAAGTTTTTTCACATCCAGCCTAATCAATTTTATTAATGCATTAAAGGAATTGGTTCAAAACAGCCCCTCTCTCATTACTGATATTAAGGATGCATCATTCTTTGGCAATAATAGACATGTTCCCTGGATCAATCAATTTTCATTTATCTTATATGAATATATTCTTGAAAAGGAATTTGACCTTGCTACCAGTAAAGTTGAGCGGGATATTTTTGACACAAAAAAACGATTGATCTTGAAGTATGTGCAAAATGCAGGAAATCTTTATTCACAATTTAAAAAAGATGAGAGCAATACGGAATACCAGGAACTGATGAAAGTATTATTAACGAGTATGAGTTCTGAAGAAAAAAGCATCCAACGGCGTAAATCTGACGAAAATAATACAGGCTATATGTCTTATTTTTCTCAAACATTTTATAAAGCCTCTGAAAAAATAATTGGAAAAAATCAATTGGGACAGAAAATCGAATTTTTGATAAAGGAATTTAATGAGCGCTCAGTGAGTAAGGGACTAGTGATATAGCTAATCCCTTGTTCCGTACTACATAAGAACAATACATTACTAAATTTTTTATTTGCCCGGCTCCTATTTCATATAAGTTTGAAATGAAAAACAATTATCAAAAGTGACAATTAACGCTTTAAATATTATCAACCATTGGAGCCAAACTTGCAGCGTGTCCCTCTGATTTATTATTTTCTTTAAAACCATTTAAATCTTCTTTAAAATTCTTAATTTTTTCAACATCCTTGGTTATTAGGTTTTTATCAAAAATCGAAGCTACTTTTAAAAAAAACTCAGATAGCTTTTGTAAAAATCTAGGTAATTTGTAGTGGAGATTAGAAACAGATTGCAAATCCATTTTATCGTGCGGTGCGTCTTTATTCTCAATTTTATTAATCAGCAAAGTACAAAATTTCTCTAATTTTTCTTTCCGCATCGTTTTATGGGATGGATCCATTCTATGGACTTCCCTATCGAGTAATGATACTAAATTATAAATATCTTTCTTATATAAAATAACATGACTCAGATTATGGACTTTTGCTTTTCCTTCTTCCTCAAGTCTGCGATTAACAACCTCTAATAATCTACTTCGAACCCCATAGGTAAAAGGGCCTCCTTTGGGTAGTCCGGTAAGCTCACTTAATACGAAAATTAATTCCCTTACTTGAAAATGAAAGCGAGTATTCTTTTCGACTAATTCCTTTATATCGCTTGGAACTTTTACTCCCCCAAGTACTAAACAACACCCAAGCTCAAGGCTTTCATATATTATTTCTCGATCAGTGTGGCTGTAACTTTTTATATCAGCTAAAAATCCTTTTATTTTATCCCATTGCCCTTCTTGTGCGTATAGGGGGATTAGTTGGCGCTGGACTTCAATATTATCTTGGATGCCTAAATTTTCCAAAGCACCAATTTTTCTTGCACGACAATGTATATGATGAATCCTATCAAACTCCGTTTTAATCTCTGGTGTCACTGAGGGAATAATAGAGATTTTTGCAGGAACCATAAGTGCTTTTTCTCTGGGTAATTCCTCAATGGCATCTTGTATTCCTTTTGCAGCTTGATACCAGGTTATTCCATTTTCATGTTTAAACACTTGGTCTAATAGTTTATTAATTTTCTCATAGCCGGGTGAATCCTCAATGATATTTCTCACATACAAACAATATGCCTCTGGGGAGCAATATGTAGTACGTTGTATATCATCTATATCCCGTGCTTTTGCGCGAAACATAATATTCATATAAGGGTCTTGACCAACCACAGCTGTTCCAACAAGCCCTATATTCTTTGTCCATACATCGAAAGGAATTGAGGCTGATTGTTCTTTTCCCCAAGTCATAATACGAATATTTACCTTATCGTTTTGTTCATCAAACTCAATGTTTCTAATAATAAAAAAATGACCATCCATAAATCGTTGCACAACATTTTGATTTTTGGGCTCCCCTTGTTCTGGGGCAAGAATATATTTTGCAAGACTTCCTGTGCCAGCAAAACCTACCATATACCCATCTTGAATGAGTAATTGTAACTGCTTTATTGCCGCTCTATGATGGATGGGAATATTGTGCACATGATTGTATCCAGCTTGTTGCATCCAGTTATTGATTTCATGATGTGAAGTAACACCAAAAAGCTTTTTAGCCAAATCTGCTCCTTCTTCACTGTAGTGAACAATAGAATTTTCTGACGACCGTATTCCATTTAAAATAATGTGATCTGCATCGTGAATTGTAGTTCCGTCCGAACTTTTTTTATTTGCAACCCCTTCAGTGACTTCGACTCGTAATACGCCTTCTTTCCCGGCGAACTCTTTAAGATCACAAATCCCTTTTGCAGCAAGTTCAGTTACTATTTGTACGTATTTCAATGGATTTAATAAGGCGATATGGTGCACAAAAGCATTTACACCGCACACTTGCTCATTGCGTTGATTGATATAACGCGGATCCAACACCCGAATTATCATTTGTAAAACAAGAAGATCGCGATCAAAATTTTTAAATTTAAGTGGGTCGTCATTATTTAGAAAGTTATCATACAGATAAGATTCATAATCACATTGTACTACTTTCAATAAGGGGAATTCTTCCAATATTGAGTGAACTGCTTCTTGCTCCCCTGTTAAATAAGCGAAAGCCTCTAGTTGCTTGGCCACTGTATATATCTTTGGATTACTTTTATCGTACCAATCACTTTGGTTTTCTCGAAGATGCTCTTGGAATTTTTTCAATAAAATTTTAGCTAAATTTTTCACATGGGCTTTGGCTAAGGGAGCATCATCCTCATGCTCACAAATACGAGTAACCTTATCTAAAACGAGCAAATACTCCTGATATGAAGTGGCTTTTTCGCCATTTATGAGACCATCAAATGTAATTTGCCCATTATCGTGATATGTTAAAAGTTCTAATAATGATAAACCCATGACAATCAAACTCCCATCACTAATGAGAAAACAAAAAACATTATTTCACATAGAAAAAGTGATTAGAGCTCTTCCGCAGCATATGCGCTTCAAAAAAATTCTCTTATTTTTCATTGAAAATGAATAATGCCAATCTACTCTTCACCTATAACGTTAATTATAGTTAAAAGATTAAATATATTAGAAACTCCTATAAAATGCAGATGGCTTTTATGATGGAGCTTTTGGATACCGCGAGCACGTCGCGGTATGTAGGCAGGAAGAATGACCGCAGAAAAAAAATTCACCAACTGTTTACAACGCTTCAAGACAGTAATTTTTTGGCTTATTTCTATTTAATATGCTGCTGGAGAAAATCATAGGCCTTTTTAGCATACTGAAAAGGGGGAGCTTTAGCCGGATCCTGTTCTGCCTCAACAATCATCCAGCCAGAATATCGATGTTTTTGCAACATCTGAATGATGGGAGCAAATTCAATGGTCCCATCGCCAGGAACCGTAAATACACCAGCTCGTACGGCATCCATAAAGTTCATATGTTGACTCTTAACGTTATTGAGGATTTCGGCACGAACATCCTTTAAATGAACATACAAAATACGATCATTGTATTTATTGATTAAAGCAAGTGAATCAATATCAGCAAATGCAGCATGGCCGGTATCAAGCAATAAAGAAATCAATTGAGGGCTCGTGTTTTCCATTAAATAATCGATTTCATGTTCATAAAAAACGCCTGTTCCTGCATGATAGTGATAAACAAGCTGCATATCAAAATCATAAGCAATACGACCAATAGTATGTAATCCTTGAAGCAGTTTTCCCCACTGCCCCTCATTAAACTCTGGTTTGTGAGGACTTAAAATAGGTAGATCTGTTCCTTGGATGGCGTGTCCACACTCACACACATTAATAAAAGATGCTCCCATCGCGCGCATAAAACTTAAATGCTCCATAAATCGCGATAAAGTATTTTCATACTGCTCCGTCTCCGTAAAAAAAGTACTGAACCAGGCACTCGATAGATGTAGTCCACGATCACTTAAAGCCTTTTTTAAAACAGAAACGTCACGAGGATACTTATTACCAAGCTCTGTACCTGTATAACCCGCCTCTGACATTTCTCTAATGCATTGTTCAAAACTAATTTCTTTCCCTAGCTCAGGGTCGTCATCATTGCACCAGTTAATAGGTGCAATTCCCAATTTAATGTGCATATATAATTCCTTAGGAGTCCTTAATATTCTCTAACGTTTTGCAATTGCGCTTGCATCCTGTGATGCGCTTTAGTTACTTCTTCTGAGTTAGATACCTCTGCAACCGCTACACGCCACCAGGTTTGATAGCCATTACTCATGGTCTTAGGCAATATCGGCAATACAATCATTGAAGAACATGCTTCATTTCGCGCAGTTTCCATGGCAACAGCCAATTGCTCATAAGCATCCACAAAAAAAGTTTTAGCACCCAGACCTTCCGCGTATTTGCAAAAATTGATTGGCAAATAATTCCCAGAAAGCTTCTTGGTTTTATCTTCTCGATAACGAAACTCATTGCCAAAACCTTGGCTACCCTGGCTTTCTTGTAAATTTTTAATGCATTGAAAACCATGATTATTAAAAAGAATGATGGTTATTTTCTTGTGCTCCTGGATGCTGGTAAGCAACTCTGAATGCATCATCACAAAACTGCCATCGCCCACCAAAACATACACTTCACCAGGAGTATTTTCTTTAGCTAGCCTTACCCCTAAGCCTGCAGCGACTTCATAACCCATGCAAGAGTACGCATATTCCAGATGATAATCTTTAGGCTTTTTGGATTTCCACAAACGATGCAAATCTCCGGGCAAACTTCCTGCAGCACAGATAATGACATCATCTTCGGTCACCATTTCATTTAACAAACTGATGACTTTGGTTTGTGATAAACCATCCCCTGCCGCATGAGTCACAGTACAAATTCGTTTTAATTCCTTCTGCCATTCATTTTGATAGCGCTGCATACATTGTTGATACTCTTTAGATGTTTGATAAGCCCCTAATGTTTTCCCTAATTGTTCTAAGCCTGTTTTTGCATCTCCTTTCAACATCAAACCATTCATTTTGATTGCATCAAAACGGGAGACATTAAGATGAATGATTTGGCATTCTTCATTTTTAAAACCCCATTTAGACGCAGTAGTAAAATCTTGCAGACGCGAGCCGATTACTAAAATCACATCTGCTTGTGCTGCCAGAACATTGGCTACTTCAGAACCTGTGACACCTATTCCACCCACATTCATACAGTGACTTTCTGGCAAAGCACTTTTTCCTGCCTGAGTTTCAGCAACTGGGATTTTATGGTGTTCTGCAAATTGAGATAAAACGTCTGTTGCAAATGAATAATGAACACCACCTCCTGCAATAATCAATGGTTTTTTTGCTTTAAAAATAAGTTGGGCGGCTTCATCCAGAGCACGTTCACTAATAGGCTCTCGATCAATGTGCCAAAAACGTTTTTCAAAAAAAGAACGCTCATAATCATATGCTTCGGATTGCACATCCTGCGGTAAACATAACGTAACCGTGCCCGTTTCAACAGGATCCGTAAGTACCCTCATTGCATTGATGCATGCGGTCATCAATTGTTCGGGGCGCGCAATTCGATCCCAATATTTACTCACCGGCTTGAAGCAATCATTCACAGACAGGGTATAATCATGTGGGACTTCAAGTTGTTGTAATACGGGATCCGGCTGTCTGCAACTGAAAATATCGCCCGGTAGCAACAAGAGGGGAATTCTGTTTGTGGTTGCTGTAGCTGCTGCTGTAATCATATTGGTTGCACCTGGACCTATAGAGGAAGTACAGGCAAAAATACTTAATCTGTTTTTTTGTTTTGCATAGGCCGTAGCTGTGTGTGCCATTCCTTGTTCGTTATGTCCCTGATAATAAGTCAGCCCATAATTGTCATACTCAAGCGCTTCACCTAAACCTGTCACATTCCCATGCCCAAAAATTCCAAATACTCCCGCAACAAACTGATGTGCATGCCCATCCAGCACTACGTATTGATTCGCCAAAAACCGCAATAAAGCCTGAGCCATTGTTAATCGAATTTTCATGCAAATTATTCCTTGAAATTATTATTTTTTCAGACTTTGACTGCCGTCCTGCTCCCTACTTCCCGCGACGTGTTCGCGGGATCCAGTGTTACTGGACAAACTAGACTCCGCAAACAAGTCGTGAGGGCGAGGCGTAGGCTGGTTGCCATGGCGGCCGAGGCCTTTTTTCCATACCCTGTTATTTGCCTTATGTGTTCTTGTCCATTCATGTTCTTTGATAAAAGTCGGTGTCGTATAGGGGTTATCTTTTAAATGACGAATAAACCAAAGCGTATAAAGAGCATATCCCGGAGCGACACAATGCGCATGGGTCTGACCATTAGCAATTTGATACGTATCATAATTTTCAATACGTAAAACCTCTTTCCCATTCTCACCAAATGCATAGCCTTGGGGTTCTGAAAAACGATAATGATAGATTTCAGGTTGATCATGATAATGAGAAGGATAACTTGACCAGCGCCCTTGAAAGGTAATAATTTCTCCAACAACTAAATTAGACTCAGGTCTGTTGCGCTTATCAAATACCGTCCTCACGATACGATATGAGCTATCATCCAAAATGTCTTTTCCCCGATTATCTAACTCCACAAGATTGGGCTGATTAAATAATAAAGGAGCAAATGAAGCATGATTTTCTGTCTCAATCAACAAAATTTCACAATCAGTCAACGCATCCACAGAAGCTCTTTGGCCGGCAGGACAATGCAAGACGATAGGCTCCTGAGAAAAATAATCATAGCGCGCTACATGCTGGCTTTGCTGTCCATAGTGAAATATTACTTTTCCAGTCATTAATAAGGCAGCAAATTCATAATGTTCATTAAATAAGTAGTTTTGGCCAGCATCTAATTTAATCGAGCGAAAACTCATGCCTTGAGATAAGGGCTCTAATGTAACAATGGCATTTAATCCTCGATTAAAACCCTGGGGGTTTTTAATAAGAATCGGAGAATTATGTTGATTATGCTTTTGATGTAAGTGCAGCAAATAAGCACTTTTCCAAATTTGCGGATCATCATCAAAATGTTGAATAAAATAGTCTAACTCTTCTTTATAAGGAATAGCTGGAGCACAGCCATGGCGAGTGACTACCAGAGCCCCACTGGCATTCGCATAAGTAGTAGCAGCCTCCCAGGATTTCCCCTGCAAAAGAGCTGATAAGAGACCAGCCATAAATCCGTCGCCTGCTCCAAGCACATTCAGTACTTCAACAGGAAACGGCTTAGATTGTAAGCACTGGCTGCCGTTAGCAAAATGAACTTCACAACCTTTCTCGCCACGCTTTATCACTACAGGTGCCTGAGTCAATTCCCTTATTTTCTCTAATGCATCATAAACTTCCTCACATCCACCTGCGATACAAATTTCCTCCTCAGTACCTACGATTAAATCACAAAGAGATAAAATACGTTGATAGATTTTACTTACTTTCTGACTATGGCGGTATCGCGTTTCTCCATCACCTAATGCGGTTAATCCCCAAAGAACAGGACGATAATCCAGATCAAGAACTACTGCAGTTTCAGCCTTTCTTGCACATTGGATAACCTCTTCGGTAGTTTGTAACATCGTATCAGTAGATAATCCTGTACCTGTGATTAAAATAGCTTTCGCCTGTTCCAACACGCTCTGGCTTATTTGCTGCGGCTTAATTTGCATATCCGCACAATCAGTACGATAAAACATTAAAGGGAATTCATGAGGAGGCTTAATACCCAGCAATACCAGTCCTGTTAAATGATGTTCCGTTGTCTGTAGCAAGTCGGTATTGACTCCTTCAGCATGTAATTCATTTTTTAAAAAATGCCCCATTTCATCGTGACCAACACAAGAAAACATCATACATTTTAGACCAAGACGGGCAGCACCCACGGCAATATTTCCTGCACAGCCCCCTAGATATTTTTTAAAACTCTGAGCGTCGCTAAGCGATACACCAATTTGCTCTGCATACAGATCAACTGCTACCCGTCCCATGCAAATCAAATCTACAGATCTATTTGTATCAAAGTAAAATGATGGATAAATCATGTCATCCTCAACTTATAGAAACAGGTAATTTAGTAACCAAAGATTGTTTTGCAGCTTGGGCGATACGCAAGGCTTGCAACCCATCTCTTCCAGAAACAGGGCTGGGTTTATTATGCAGCCAAGCATCATAAAATGAATTTAACTCTGCTCTAAACGCCTGATGATAACGTTCAAGAAAAAAATATTCTGGATTGGCTTGTTCTGTGAAGGTATTTGCATAATGAATCACTGAATGTTTCAATTGATTATTGGCCAACAACATTCCTTCTTTACCGAATACCTCAATCCGTTGATCATATCCATAAACCGCCTGGCGACTATTATCAATGACACCCATCGCGCCATTAGCGAAACGCATTTGTATGATTGCAGTATCCACATCATCTAATGCTTCAAAATCTGGATTAATCAGTACTGCGCCCGTCGCATACACCTCAATAACTTCCGATTGGGTTAAAAAACGAGCCATATCAAAATCGTGAATGGTCATGTCCATAAACAGGCCTCCAGAGGTTGCGCAGTACTCCTTGGTAGGACAAACAGGGTCACGAGAGGTAATCTTAACAAGATGAACGGCACCAATTTCACCTGTTTGCACCTGTTGGTGCAGATGGGCAAAACTTGGATCAAAGCGTCGATTAAAACCGAGCTGTAATAAAGTGTTATTTGCCTGCACTGTTTCTAATACATCCAAAATTTCTTTTTCATTCAAGCCTATTGGTTTCTCACAAAATATCGCTTTACCCGCTTCGCTTGCTGCTTTAATCTGCTCTACATGCAAATTCGAAGGTGAAGCAATCAGGATTGCATCCAGACGTTGATGAAACACTACTTCTTCAAAATGAGTGTATTGACCTGTAATCGACAATTTATCGGCCCATTCCTTATTCAGATAAGGATCTGCGATGGCTAGTAATTCATATTGTGGTAAATAATATTTGATATTCTCTGCATGTAACTTACCGATTCGTCCTGCACCAATGATCCCTATACGGCATTTTCTTAGTTGATGTGCATTATCCATTTTTTAATCTCTCACTAATTCAATTTCGTTTGTTTTTATTTCTGATAATGATTTGCCAATGTCTCTGATTTTTTTACCTGACATCAAATTTTTCTCTATTTTTTCCAAAGAAGTCCCTGTTGTCTCAGGTACAAAATGATAAACAAAGAAAAAAGCCAGCAAGCATAATGAACCAAATAAAGCAAAAGTAAGTCCTTCTCCTAAATTTTGGTAAATCGCCAGAAAAGATATGGAAACTACAAAATTAGCGCCCCATTGCGCTACCGTGGCAATACTCATCGCCAAACCACGCACCGATAAAGGATAAATTTCAGAGATCAAAACCCAAAATAAAGAGCCTACGCTAATACAATAACCCATTACATAAGTTGATAAAGAACCCAATATCCAAAATTTTTGACCAGGTAATTCTGTATTAAATAAAAGGCTCACTACAAAAAGGCTTAGGGCAGCGAGCATCGCACCACTTAATAATAGGAAACGTCGACCTAATTTATCGATATAAAATAAAGTAAGTAATGTAAATAAAAAATTAACTGCCCCCATACAAAAGGTAGCCAAAATGGCATTCGAAACAGGATAAAAACCCGCTGATTCAAAAATAACGGGGCCGTAATACATTACTGCATTAATTCCAGAGAACTGCTGAAATATTCCCAAACTGATACCAACCACGAGAACAAAAATGATTGGAGCTCGAAACAATAAGTTATGATTCGGTTGGGTTTGTTGTATATTGCTCTGGATCTCATCGACTTCTTTTTGAATATCATACTCCAACGGACGAATACGTTTTAAAACGTGCAAGGTTTTATCCATTCCATATTTCTTCATGAGCCAACGCGGTGAATGGGGAACAAAATGCATCCCTATAAATAAAATCAGGGCAGGAATACTCCCCATTCCAAATAATAATCGCCAGCTGTTTACAGAGTAGTCATGGAAAAAATAACCGATTAAATATGCTATTGCCTGACCAAAGGTAATCGTCAAACCATTAATCAACACTAAAGTTCCTCTTCGGTCAGGAGGAGCAATTTCTGCAATAAATAATGGGGTAATGTAAGAAGCAATTCCAATGCAAATACCAATGATAAATCGACCAACTAATAACAGAATGAACTCATGTGTGATTGCACATAGAGCAGTCCCTACAATAAACCCCATAGCAACTGTTTTGAGTAGAAAACGCCGACTTAGTTTATCAGCAAAGAAACCACTTAAAGGAATGCCAAGAATACAACCAAGTATACTAATACTCACTACCTGGGACCATTGCCACTCAGAAAGAAACAATTGAGCCATCACCTGATCTTTAACATCGGCGATCACACTGGAATCAAAACCAAATAAAAAACCACCAAATCCAGCAATCAGGGCAACAAAAAAAACAAATGAATTAACTCCTGCATTCATAGTATTACCATCCCTAGCTCATACTTAATGGTTGGTGATGTTATCATTCTCCATGTCGAATAAATAGATGGTAATGTCTGAAAATAAACAATTTTCTGGCGAAGTATTTTTCTCGACAAACGTTGGATTTAATAGCCTGAGGGAGCTCACTTTTTAACTTGTTTAATCTGTAGATTTCAACGTCCCGCCCCCGCGAACAAATCCTGAGAGAATCACGCGAAATTTACCTCCCCTACGTACCGCGCTTATGCGCGGTACCCAGAAGATGTTTCTTGAGGCACAAAAGGTGCTGATTAGGAGGGGCTATTGCTCTGGATACTGCGCATAAAGCGCAGTACGTAGAACGTTGAGTATCGTTCATTTAAAAACATAAAGTTACTTTTATTTCTCTAGAGATATTCCCTGATGAAACACCATCCGCCATATGTTATTTTTTCTTCGCCAAATCGAAATACGTCGAGCAAATTTACTTTCTGAAAAATGATTTTGCTTCATCTCGCTGAGGTACGTTAATAAAACCACGTCTTCTACCAAAAGTTTTGCCTCAAACTCCGTACCTGTTGCTTCAGAATAATCTTCTAGTGACAACCATCGGGCTGCTTCATTTTTATCATGAATTTTGCCGTTACTTCCATATTCAATAAACTCATCATCGATTAAATTGATTAAAACAGCGACTGAATCCTTCTTGGCAAGCAACTGTTTTTCATAATGAATAATTTGATTAACAACTGATTCCATAAGTTAGTTCCTCTCAATGCACTCTTCCATTAGTCGAGTGGCAACTGCTTAAACTTTGAACACAAGTCACTCTTCTTACCTACTTGCTAGGCTTTATGCACGGCATCCAGCCACTCGAACCTATAAGATTCCGCCCATAAAGCACAGGAATGCAAGCATTTTTAGATACGTTTACTTAACCGCATAAGTACTTAGGCAAAATTTTTGTCGCAAAATATGATAATATATACAAAGATGAGTGATGCAAAGTAATTTTAGATGCAGCCTTTTTGCTCCCAATGCATCGTTTTTAGATTAAAACCATGAGCCATACCCCCAAGGTTAAGTTATGAAAAAAAAGCGGATTATAGTCGGTATCACTGGGGCTTCCGGAATTATTTATGGGATCCGTCTGTTGGAGTTATTAGCTCATACAGAGTACGAAACCCATCTTATAGTATCCAAAGCCGCCCAACAAACTCGCGCCTATGAATCCGAACTTTCTGCAACTGATCTTTATAATCTTGCCGATAAGCATTATCCAATTTATGATATCGCCGCATGCATTTCGAGTGGCTCTTATATTACTTCAGGCATGATTATTGCGCCTTGTTCCATGCGAACCTTAGCAGACATTGCTTGTGGGACAACCTCTAATTTATTAACCCGTGCAGCAGATGTTATTTTAAAAGAACGCCGACGGTTGGTATTAATGGTTCGTGAAACCCCGCTGCATCTTGGCCATATTGAAAATATGAAACGGGCAACAGAAATAGGTGCTATTATCGCTCCTCCTGTGCCTGCATTTTATAATAATCCGCAAACAATCGATGACATTGTTACCCATAGCGTTGGACGCGTTCTTGATTTATTTGATATAGAACTCAATTGCATTAACCGCTGGGATGAAAAAGAAAAGAAAACAATCCCTGAACATGAAGATTAATTGATGCAAGATATTCAACCACCTTCGTTTGAAACATACTTACTGAAAATATACAAAATCCATTGTTTAATGGAGTACAATTCAAGCCTACCTTTGCTATAGAGTAAAAAGGAGTATTAATTTTAATATCCGCAAAAGGATAGGTGTGATTTCAATATATCTCATTAAGTTCTATTCTGTGGCATTATTGTGATATAAACATTGTCAGAAGGTCAATGATCATAAATAAATAGATGAAACAAGGTGATTTTGAGTGATTTGTTAACAAGGAATGTAAATGACTACACGTATATTATTTAGAAAAATTACTCTAATTTTTTATCTCTGTACAGCGATGTTATTTCTTGGTTCTTGTACAAAAGCTGCAAACTCTAACGCACAACATGCAGGAGTTGGAGAAGAATATGGTAAAAGCGATCCTGCCTGGCGTTAGACGTATTTTTTATTGGCAAGAGATTCCCTTCTTATGAAAATTTACTTGTTTTTGTTTACTTTCTTATATTGCATCGCTACTCAAGCAACACCCACGCTCGCATTTGAGCGTTATGGTTCCATTTGGACTGCCAGGATGGATGGTAGCAAAGCTCAAAAAATTACTGAGGGTTACATTCCCGAAATTTCACCTGATGGTAACTACATTGCCTATAATGTAGTAGATAAATCAGGGAGCCGTTACCTGGCAATCATTGAGCTTAAATCAGGTAAGATAACTCCGTTAAAAAATATACCATCCGCGAACAGCTTTAATCCAGTGTGGTCTCCTGATGGTAAAACACTGCTCTTTAATACCTTTATCAATAATAATTGGTACCTGGCATTAGTCGATGCAGAGGGACGCGGTTTTCACCTCCTCAAGAATACCCTGAATGAATACAGCCCGGCATGGGCGAAAAATGGAGCATCTTTTTTTAGCCACGACCTGGATGCAATTTATTGGATGGATTTTAAAGGAAACCTAATAAAGAAATGGAATCTTAATGAGATTATCCCTCAGGGCAGCATGAGCAGCGCTTCTCGTATCCATCTCTCTCCTGATGGAAAAACACTAATTATGGATGTGGATATGAATGAAGAGATTCTGAAAAATTGGAATGAACCTCCGCCCGCCCTCTGGACGCTCCATCTTGATTCAGGAAAAACGACACGTATTACTCCCAAAGGAAGGCCAGCATGGAATCCTTTTTGGATTAACTCAGAAGAGTTTATTTTCTTAGAACAAGGAATAAACGAGAAAACTCCTGGGTTATATCGCGGCTCGCTAAAAAGTTCATCTAAGGTGCTCTTATTAAAAAATGTTCAAACACCAAGCGTTTCGAGATAAGGATCATTACCATTTTTTTCTTTAGAGCACTCTCAGCATCACCGTATTTTTAGACAGTTTATATTCCATAATTCATGGATTTTTGCTCTATTTTTAGGATGAGCATCCCCCTGCAAATACCCACAAACGAGAAAGAGTCATGCCTTTCTTTACAAAAGAGCTAAGCGACATTGGTAATACCTATCGCCTAGTATATTCCCAAAAAAAATATTTACCCCTAAAATAAAGAAATAAGAGGCTATTAAAAAATACAATTATGGATCCTATAAAAAGGAAAAGTATTTTTGCTGGTTTATATGGAAATACTTTAGAGTGGTTCGATTTTCTTCTTTACGCCAACTTTACCCCCTTATTTGCCCAATTATTCTTTCCCTCAGACGAATATTTTGTTTCTCTTCTTCTCACCTTTGGTGTATTTTCCGTCGGTTTTTTTATGCGTCCGCTAGGAGGTGTATTACTGGGACATTATGCAGATCATATTGGCCGACGAAAAACCCTCATTCTCTCAATGTCTATTATGACATCGTCCACTGCATGCATCGCGTTGATACCCGATTTTAATTCTTTAGGTATTATTTCTCCTTTATTATTTATTTTTTTTAGGTTAATTCAAGGAATTGCAGTAGGAGGAGAGCTTCCTGGTTCAACAACTTTTCTTATTGAACATATGGCAGATCATCGACGTGGTTTTGCGGGAAGTTTAGTATTAAGCACTGCTTTTCTAGGCATTTTTTTGGGGTCACTTACTGCTTCTTTACTTAGTGTTTTATTAGCTGAAGATACCCTGCAGGCCTGGGGATGGCGTTTGGCGTATTTAATCGGTGCATTACTTGGATTAATAGGAGTTTATTTACGCCTTACGAGCGTTGAGCCTGCTACCTTTTTGAAAGCCAAACATACCACAGAGCTTCCTGCAAAAATTGTGTTTTTTGGTTATCCGCGCAAATTAGTGTTAGCCATCGTTTTTACGAGCATATTAGCAATGAGCAATTACCTACTCATCGCTTATATAACGAGTTTTTTAGTGAAATCAGAAGGATTTTTATTAAAAGATGCCTTATTAGCTAACTTTATTGCACTGCTCGTTTTAACACTATTAATTCCTTTGATGGGTTTATTATCAGATTATTTCGGCAGGAAGCCCATTTTTTTGTTGGGTGCACTTGGCATTTTCATTTTTATTTATCCCATATTTATTCTTTTTTCGAGTGGAATTTGGTGGCAAATCCTCTTAGGAGAAATAATCTTAGCGATAATACTTGCGCCGTTGAATGCTGCAGTACCTACCATGCTTGCAGAGATGTTTCCCACATCGATTCGCGCTAGTGGCGTATCTATTGGCTATAATATTGGCCAGGCGGTCTTTGGTGGGACAATGCCTTTAGTTTCTTTAACCTTGGTTGAATTAACCGGGAATAAATATGCTCCTGCGTTATATATTCTCTTTTGGGTGATTATAGCAATTATTGCTGCTCGCTATGCGCGAGAAACTTATCTTGATAAGTTAGCCTAAAATGACCATTGATAATATATATGCCAGTTCTCTTTTGCATGTGATAATGAGATTACTATCTACGATTCAAACAACAATATTAAAGGATATATTCTAATAATTTTTGTATCTCTGCGGGAGAAAAAAATATTCGTAAGAGCGCTCGCATCCAATTTTAATTAATAAAAAATCAATATGATTTTAATTTGGCCGTCATGCTATAATATTAAATATGCCTTTTTGAGTTTTTTACTATGCCTTCGTCCTTTGAAATTATAAAAAATGAGAACAATCTGAATAACGCCGAGGAAGCTCAAGCCGGTACTCCAATTCAACCACTGGCAGAGATGGATAGAACGAAACTAGCCCTTGAACATCATCATCATCGTATACGGTATGTTCATGGTGTGCCTTACATTAATTATCAAGATAAAGATTGCCCTGTAGTTACACGAGACGTACGTAATTTTAATCAAAGAGTATTCTCAATAGGCTCATCCTCCAGTCGAGAAATGATTATGTTAGATCCAGAGGCTGAATCCCTAAAAAAGCTCTATGCTGAATTACGCCAAAATATAAGAGCTGGCGCTACAACCTTAGAAATTTTACAAGAAATCTCTAAATTGACTCAAAAAACCTTTCCTATAAGCGAGACCACTCTTTTAAAAGAATTTGTGGAGAAGCACTTAAAAGAAGGAAACCCTATTATCCCCTTAGATGCATTCATGCAAACGGGAATTGGATTATGTCGCCACCATACCTTATTAAATGCTTATTTGATGAGTCGATTAGTTGATGACGGTATTCTTCAAGGAGAGGTAATACATCAACGCCACTCCTTCCAAAAACATGGGGCTCATACCTGGAATCTATTTCGGGACACCAAAGATGGAACACTTTATTCCTTAGATTCATTATGGAAAAACGTGACCTCACTTGCTGATAATCCAGGTGATTTAAATAGGTTATATGGTTTTGATGTTGAATCAGGAATTAAGGCAGCATTTGGCGCATTTCAATTATCGAGCAAACAAAAAGTTCATGTTTCCTCACCTGAACATAAAGCTCATGCTGCATCAAAACCTCCTGCAGCGCTGGAACCTATTCCGGCACTAAATCTTGCTCTCCTAGACATACTACGTAAAAAAGATGCACTACAAAACATCAAAAATGAGATACCAAAAAAATTCTTTAATATAAATGATAGGGCTCTGGAAGAAGATCTGGTAGAAATGATAAAGAAAGAGAAACTAATTGACGCCCATGATAAAAATAAGATACCGCAAAAATTCCTTAATATAAATGATAGAGATCGGGAAGAAGATCTAGAAGAAATGATAAAAGAGCAACGAAATGAGGCCCATGATAAACAGATACTCCATAACCAAGAGATCATACAATTTTTCAAACCAGCACATAAAATAGAGAAAATTGACCCTGATGAGAAACCAGAGAAATTTTTTAATCTAGAGAGATAATAGAGATGAGCACTTAGGATAATGAGGAGAATGATACATTATTTGTAGGCTCCACTTGCAATGTCCATCTAAGCTTAGTCCAGTATATTATATTACTCTACTTCGCAGTGCGGAAAAACAAATAGTGGCTTGCACATCAAATAGGATATTGATATATCATCATTTATTTTTTTAAATGGTCATTTTTTACAAATAAAAAACTGTACAATTTCAAACCACCCATCAAATATCTTCTATAATAGAAAGAAGCGTCCTTCGCTTTTAGAACTTCACGCTATCGAATAATGGAAAGAACATAAATGATTTCTATATCCGGATATGCATTACGTGAAAAAATGCGCCGTAACCATAATATTGATACCTATTATGCCTTGCGATTAAAAGATAGGTGTAGAGTCTTGCTAAAAACTCCTAATAAATTTCATTCGAGCTCTGAAAATTTAGCCATTTTACAACATGAATACCACTTACTGAGCATGATTGAAACGCCTACGATCATTAAAGCTTATGATTTTCTGCAAAATACCTATGCGCCTGTTTTAATCCTAGAGGATGTAAAAGGACAGTTGCTCACTTCCTATCTTTTAATGCATCAATTAGATATTGACGATTTTTTTAACTTAGCATTGCAGCTCGTTGATATTGTAGGGGAATTACATCAACGACAAATTATTCATAAAGAAATTAATCCATCCAATATTGTTATTGATCCTGAAAATATGGTTCTTAAATTAGTTGACTTAAGCGCTTCAACAAAGCTTACTGAAGAAACCTTTGATTATCTCAAGCTCAGCGAATTTGAAGAAGGTTTAGCTTATATCTCACCTGAACAAACAGGAAGGATAAACAGGCCTGTTGACTATCGTACTGATTTTTATTCGCTTGGTATTACCTTCTATGAAATGCTGGCAAATCAATTGCCATTTCAAGCAGTTGATGCGCTTGAACTCGTACATTGCCATATTGCAAAAAAACCACCAACCGTATTACAAGTTAGACCAGATACACCCAAAATGCTCGCAGCTATTATCGATAAGTTATTAGGTAAAATGCCGGAAGAACGTTATTCAAGCATTATTGGATTGAAGTCTGATCTTCAGGAATGCTTTAGACAATGGCAACTTAAAGGCTCGATTAGTGAATTTTCACTGGGAACACATGATATTCGCGATCACTTAATCATTTCTCACAATTTATATGGCCGAGAAAAACAAGTGAACCAGTTAATGAGAGTATTTAACCGAGTTCGTCAAGGCACTAAAGAAATGATCTTTGTTGCGGGCTATTCTGGTATTGGCAAAACCTCTTTAGTTAAAGAGGTGCACAAACCCATTATTCAGCATAAAGGCTATTATATCCAAGGTAAATTTGACCAATTACAGCGAAGCATTCCCTATAGTGCCATTGTTGCTGCCTTTAAAAATCTAGTCAAACAAGTACTTTCCGAAAGCGAAGAGCGGTTAGAAAAAATAAAAAAACTTCTTATTTACTCATTAGGCAATGTAGGGCAGGTTGTTATCGATGTCATTCCAGATGTTGAGTTAATTATAGGAAAACAAGCCCCAGTACGTTCCTTGAATCCTGCGGAATCCCAAATTCGTTTTAATCTCGTATTTCAAAATTTTGTTCGCGTATTTGCTCAACCTGAGCATCCACTTGTTCTGTTTTTGGATGATTTGCAGTGGGCGGATAATTCTTCGCTTAATTTCATAGAAAATTTATTACAAGATCGGGAAACAAATTATTTACTCATTATTGGAGCTTATCGAGATAATGAAATTAATGAGAATCATCCATTGCAATTAAGCATAAATAATTTAAATAAAAATAAAGTGAATCTAAGTACTCTCACTCTAAAACCCTTGCGATTAAATAATATCCAAGAACTAATACACGACACATTATCTGGTTCACAAAGAAAAATCCAAGGGCTTGCTCAATGTATTTATGATAAAACACATGGCAACCCATTTTTTATTAATGCATTTCTTCGCAACATTTATGAGCAAAAAATACTTAATTTTTCTTATGAACGAGGCGCATGGGAATGGGATTTAGCCAAAATCCAACAACAAAGTGCTACCGATAATGTAATTGATTTGTTAACCACCAAAATTCATTTACTTCCCAATACTACCCAGGAAATTTTAAAACTTGGTTCATGCTTTGGTCATCAATTTGATTTTAATACCTTAAAAGTGATTAGTAGTGAATCGACGAGTCACATTGCAGAACAACTTTGTCAGGCAATTAAAGCAAATCTTATTTATCCGCTTGAAGAAAGTTATAAAACATTAGGACTAATGGGGCTTGATGAACATATTGCCACCCTCGATACAAACTCCCTACATTATAATTTTTCTCATGATCGCATTCAGCAAGCGGCTTATGAACTTATTAATGTAGAAGACAGACCAAGCATTCATTTAAAAATTGGCCGCTTATTATTAAAAAACAAACCCTTAATAGAAAATGATGAGCGATTATTTGATGTACTCGAACACTTTAATCAAAGTATTGCTTTAATTCATACCTCCAAAGAAAGACTAAAACTGGCTCAATACAATTTGTGGGCAGGTCAAAAAGCAAAACTCGCATCTGCTTATTATGCGGCTAATGAATATTTATCAGCGGGCATTGAATTATTAAAACCTAATAATTGGGAAAAAAATTATAATTTAACATTCCAGCTTCATAAGGAATTAGCGGTTTGCAGATATTTAATTAGTGATTTTAAAGCTGCAGATAAATATTTTTCTGCACTATTAAAACACGCAAAAAATGCACTCGAGGAAATTGAAATTTATCGTTTAAAAATTGAGATGTTATCTACCTTGGGGAAACATACCGAAGCCTTGGAAATGGGATTGAATACATTGCGAAATTTTGGCATTAAACTGCCTAAAAAACCTAATTTAATGCATGTCTTAATTGCCATTTATAAAGTAAAACTCCAATTAAAAAATACTAAAGTAGAATCTATAAATTTACCTTTAATGAACGATTCAAAACAAATCGCACTTGTGGATTTAATTACGCAATTATTCAATAGTGCATTTATCACGAATCAACAATTGTTTGTTATTCTCACCTGCAAAAATATTAGTTTAAGTTTAAAGTATGGTTATACTGAAAGCACCTCAATGTCTATTCCCGTTTATGCATTTATAATAATGCACTCATTAAATCTTTATCAGGAAGCACTCTCCTTTGTAACACTTTATAACAATCTAAAGCAAAAATACGGAGCATCAAATTTCGAAGGAAAAAATCAATTTGTATTAGGTTCTTTTATCGAACCATATCAAATGTCGATGCATCTATGTAATACCACAATAACTAAAGCATTTAGACTGTGTTGTGAAGTCGGAGATTTAGTATACAGTAATTACAGTAACTTACTTTTGGTTCTTCATTCGCTTTCAGCAGGAAAAAAACTTGATGAGGTAAAAAAGAACGTACAATCTACCTTGTCCTTTATGTCACGCGTTAAAATTTCTGATTTTATTGAAGTGGCAAAATTCTGGGACTATTTATGCCAATGTTTGGAAAAACCGGGTTCCACAAAGATTAAACAAATATCTTTATTTGAAGAAAATATTATTAAAGGAAAAAATAAAACCGAATTAAGCTTCTTCTATAGCTCATTGACATTATTACATTTTCTACTAGGAAATTTTTCGGAGGCAATCAAAGCGGGAAAGAATCATGAACTTCACTCTGAATACGATAAGGGTTTAATAAGCCATTTAGATGGTAAATTTTTCTTTGCTTTAGCTCTATTTTGTCAATTGCCTTATTTACCAAAATCTATGTACCGGCTTTCTTTAAAAAAACTGAAACAACTGGATCTTTTTATTAAAAAATATACCAACTGGTGTCCTGAAAACTTTAGAGCCTACTCCATGCTTCTTGCGGCTGAATTCTCACGTTTAAACGGACAGCATGAGAAAGCTCTTGCACTTTATGAACAAACGATAGAAACAGCATTGGCAGGAGGGCTCATTTTAATTGCTGCCATAGCAAATGAACGAGCTGCATATTATTGTCTTAATCTTAACCTAAACCAAATTGCAAAAATTTATTTGTATAATGCACATTGTTATTTTAAAGATTGGGGGGCAAATACAAAAGTGAGGCTGTTGGAGCCAATAAATCACACAGCAGCAGACTTTTCCCCTTCTCAGCATATGCTCCCAACAACTCAAGCTAAAGCAAAAAATCAGACCATTGATATGTTGACCATTTTAAAATTTACTCAGCTTATCTCCAGTGAAATTCGTTTAGATAAATTACTGCAGAAACTTTTAGTTATTGTATTAGAACATGCAGGAGCACAGCGAAGTATTATTTTAACTAAAAATAGTGAAAAATGGGTTGTCGAAGCAGAAGGTGATTTAGAACAACAAAGTATTTATCTTATTGGCTCCGAAAATATAGAAAGAGAAATAAAATATCCGATTTCTATTTTAAATTATGTTCAGCGCACTCAAAAACCTATTATTTTAAATGATGCCATCCAGTCAGAATTAACTTTTCAAGACGAATATGTTCAGGGAGAAAATCCACGCTCGCTTTTAATGATGCCACTGTTTTATAAAGGAAATTTATGTCGAATGTTGTATTTAGAGAACAATAGTACAAGCCATACATTTACAACAAGCCATTTAGACAGCCTTCAATTACTTGCCTCCCAAGCAATGATTTCGCTTGAAAATGCCAAACTCTATTATCAAGCAACTCACGATCCTTTAACCGGATTAGCCAATCGAAATATGCTGTATGAATTTTTTCAACAAATGACCAAACAAATAACGCATTTCCATGAGAAAGTCGCATTATTATTCCTAGATATCGATTATTTTAAAGTAATAAATGATACTTTAGGGCATGATAATGGAGATAAGCTCTTGATTCATATTGCAAAAACAATTAACTCATGTTTGCGTGAAGGTGATTTTGCCGCACGTCTAGGTGGAGATGAATTTACAATCATATTATCCAATATTAATTCTAAAGAACAAGTCACAATGATTGTAAAAAAATTATTAAATGAAATTTCGAAACCGGTTCCAATTGATGCGCATTTAATTCAAATTGCATCCAGTATGGGAATCAGTATCTTCCCTAATGATGGCCAAGATATTGAAACACTTCTTAAGTTAGCTGATACGGCCCTTTATCAAGCAAAAGAAAAGGGCAGGAATCAATTTCATTATTATTCAACAGAGTTGTATGAAGAATATCAGCAGACCCATGGTTTGAGTAAAGAGTTACAACAAGCTTATGACAGACAAGAATTCTTCTTAATGTATCAACCATTTTACACCACTGATGGACGCATCATAGGGCTTGAATCCTTATTGCGGTGGAATCACCCTGAAAAAGGAATTATAGAAGCATCAAAATTCATTCGTAGCTTAGAAAAAAGCTCATTAATGATTCCCGTTAGCGAGTGGATTATTAAAAGTACCTGCCATCAAGCAAAAATATGGCAGGATCAAAAAATACTTCCAGGCCCTATTGCAATCAATATCTCAACAATACAATTTATTCGCCACTCACTGAGCAAAATTGTTGCTGAAGCTTTAGCTGAAAATCGGTTGAAGGGATCATGCATTGAATTGGAAATTACGGAATCCGTTTTCATTGAATACAATGATGCGCTGTATAAAGAAATTGACGCATTAAAAGGAATGGGTGTTCATTTAGTGATTGATGATTTTGGAACGGGTTACTCAAGTTTATCGTACTTAAAAAACTTGCCTATTAAGAAAATAAAAATAGATAAAGCCTTTATTAATAATTCGCATAAGGATTATTTAGATCAAACGATTATTAAAGCAATTGCCACGATTGCTCATAAATTAAATATTAATGTTGTGGCCGAAGGCGTTGAAAATAAATTACAGCTTCAATTCTTACGCAAACAAGGTATTGATTGCATCCAAGGATATTACTACTCGCACCCCTTAACGGTTGAAGCGTGTGAAACTCTTTTAAGAAACATGCCATTAAAAAAGCATAAGTAGAATATCTTTTTTTACACGAAACCCAAAACTTTTTTCTCAAATTGAATTCTTTTTCTGCTAATGATAAATTCTTTCTCTTAATTTATTAGAGATAAAATATAATGACAAGGACGCTTTTTACTCTATCACTCATTCTATTCAGTTCCATTGCTTCCGCCCAAGATAAAGTGGTTCAACATTTTTTTAAAGATGTGGATCCATCGGAAATTTCTTCTACGATAAAAAATAACATACAGGCAAGTCATTTTCGCCTTGTTGAGATTGACCTGAATCAACTCTATGCTGAGCTTGAGAATGCTCCCCATCGAGATGAATTGCAATCAGGAGAGTCAATACAAATCGAGCTTCCTCTGCCAGATAAAACGACGAACCTGTATCAGGTTACGGAAAATAGTACGCTGCACCCGGAACTCAGCGCAAAATTCCCTGAAATTAAAACCTATGATGCGTATGGAGTTACTGAACCAGGCGAACTTGTCAAACTGGACCTCACCCCACAAGGTTTCCATGCAATGATTTTCAGACCAGGACAAAGTCCCGTTTTTATTGATCCTTTAAAAAAAGGAGATACCCAATATTATATTGTTTACTATAAAAAAGATTTCATTACCTCAAAACGCTTAAAATGCGGGGTACACAGTCAAAGTCCATTAGCAACTATTCCTGTTAGTTCAAAGCATTTTGCTAATTTTAATCCGTGCCGACTCAAAAAATACCGCTTGGCTATGGCGGCAACAGCTCAATACACACAATACTTTGGAGGAACAGTCGCCGCAGCATTAGCTGCTGAAGCAACCACAATCAACAGAGTGAATGGTATTTATGAAATCGACATGGCCATAACCATGCAGATTATTGCTAATAACAATCTCATTATCTATACCAATCCGAATAATCAACCCTATACACATGGCAATCCTGAAAGGATGATCGATCAAAATCAAAGGAATATTAACCAAGTAATTGGTCCACTTAATTATGATATTGGCCATGTTGTTGATTCGGCTGGAAGCGGTCTTGCTGAATTGGCCAGTGTTTGTGACAATAATGGCAAAGCCCGTGGAGTTACAGGTCGGAAGAATCCTATAGGAGATCCTTTTGATATTGATTATGTCGCCCACGAAATGGGCCATCAATTTGGAGCGAATCACGTACAAAACAACAACTGCAACAGAAATGGGCCAACAGCGGTAGAACCTGGAAGCGGTAGTACGATTATGGGTTATGCAGGGATTTGTGCCCCCAATGTGCAAAATAATTCAGATGCTTATTTTAATGGTATTAGCCTACAGGAAATGGGAAATTTTGTCTCCAGCCCTTCGCATACCTGCCCCGTAACAACACCGATTGCCAGTGCTCCTGTAATTAGTCGCGTCAACGGAGGATTTATTCCAGCACAAACTCCTTTTGCTTTGTTTGCATCAGCAACTAAAAGCGGAGCTGGAGTATTAACCTATACATGGGAACAGATGGATAACGAAATCTCTCCCCAGCCGCCAGTAAGCACCGCAACTGGTGGTCCGAATTTTAGAAGTTTTCCACCTCAAACTGTAGGTACGCGCTTCTTCCCTAATCTCAATGCGCTGAGCAATGGAGGTCCTTTTACCTGGGAAGTGTTATCGTCCGTTTCTCGCATTATGAAACTCAGAGTTTCCGTGCGGAGAAATATCCCTGGAGGTTCTTGTAATGCATATACTGACACTGCGGTAACCACTGTAAGTAGTGCAGGCCCCTTTATAGTGACATCCCCCACGAATTCAGGCATCATTTGGACGGGCCTGTCACCACAAACAGTCACTTGGGATGTTGCCAATACCAATATTTATCCAATTAATGCCTTTTTTGTGAGCGTCTTTTTATCAATTGATGGAGGAAAAACATTTCCCTATCCTCTCTTGTTAAATACGCCAAATAATGGATACGGGCAAATTTGTGTTCCTAATCTCAACACAACTACAGCTCGAATTATGGTACAAGCAAATAATGGAAGCTTTTTTAATGTTTCAAAAAATAATTTCTCGATCATTGCGGTCCCGCCTAGAGCTCCTGTATTGACGACTGCCGAGCGTAATCAAATGAATACCAATGAAGCATTTGTCTTCTATGCGGGTTGTGCCCCCCTATCCGGTGAAGTCTATACAGTGAATGGCTTGCCTGGGGCAACTGTAACATTGGACAACAAGAACAGCCGCTTCGTCATAGGAAACATTTTAACACCGAAAAGAGTACAGAATGTCACAATTACTGCAACTGGCGGAAATAAAGTCAGTGTCACTTCAAACCCAATTACTATTCTCAGTATTTTATAGACAAGGCTTAATTATGTATAAACATTACATAGCAACAATTATCGCATATATGCTGTCATTTAATGCCTATACTGGTGTTTACTCGGGTATTAATTTAGGTATTAATACAGTCGAAAACAAACATTGAAGCCATTAAAACAAGACTTCATAATGGAGTTGAATTAAGAAACTTGAGGCACATTAACTCGAGTGTCAGAATAGGTACTTGCACTTCAGCAAGACATTCAATATAGTGAAATATCAAGTTGGTATGTAGTTCCACATTTAGACTATGGATTTAGCTTTATAAGGAATTTTACATGACAAGACTAGAAGAACTGCTTTATTCTTTGACTGCTGTAGTAGTTCGCTATCACGACAGTCAGCCAAAAGTGAAAAAATTAGTTGTTGCAACGGATGAGAATCTTCTCAGAGAAAAATCACTATCTTGCGCTAAAGAAATAATTCAGAATCAAGATATTCATTTTAAAATACGTTTGAATGATCTTATCAAACAGTGCTCAGATAGCGGCCGTAGGCCTTTCTTATATTATATTTTGCATGAAATAACCTCTCTGAAAGCTCTATTCGACCAAAAAACTTCTTTTGAAGCCGCAAAATTAGAAGAGTGCAAAAATCAAATTACTCAATTATTAATCGATTTTAAGCTTCTTTTAGATACCCCTAAACACAAAACTTATAGAATTACTTACAGTAAAACCGAAGACACCAAAAAGACAGCCCTTGATTTATCAGGTTTAAAAAATGATGGCTATATTGGAGGTGAGCTTTGTAATTCCGGGGAAATTTTAAACGATGAAGTATTAAGACGATTTAATATATGCACCTACACGTCCAATGAGCGGATTAGAGATATTGCCGAACAAATTTGCATGGAATATCAACATACGCTTTTAGTACCTGAACTAATGGAAAAAAACGAAGTTCAAAAAAGGATAAATTTAGAACAAAAGCAGGAACTAAATTCATTAACAAGCCAACAGGAAGAAAATCAAAAAAAATTGGAAACTACTTCTTCAAAACACTACGCTGCTCTTTACGTTTTTTACATTCTCTTTAAAAGACTGCAAGCGACAGAACAAAAGCAAAAAAAAATAATTGAGCAACAAGAAGAGACCATTGGCGAACTGAGACAAAAAATCAGTGAGTTAAACCATGCTGCGGATGCAAAACCAACGAGTTATAGGTTTTATCCCTCTTATTGAGAGTCTCTATCAGGATAAGGAAAATAGATAGCGATTCATCTCGAATCGCTGTACTAATTTGGCAGCGCACTCATATAAAGACTCATACTAATTACGGTCCGTTTCTGGAAGGTGAGCATTATTCTTCTTAGTCCTTAACTGAATCAATATATAGCTGCCAACAACTGCAATAATTAATAAACTAATGGAGAGCAGCGGTCGTGTCGCAAACCAGGCAATTGCAGTGGCAATGAGCCACACACACAACCCCAAGAGAAATGCTATAAATCCAGTACCAAATCCTACAATAGATCCTAAAAAAGGTACTACATCAGCTAAAATAACCAGTGGTTTCATGATTAGGGAGAATCCACCAATCAACATTAATAAAGAAAATAAACGCCAAACCCATGCGAGCAGTGAATTTTCGGATTGAGCCTGTGCAATCATTTCATCAGATGAATGCTGCCCTGTTGATAAGAGCATAATCCTTTGTCCTGCAGGGGCAAAATAGGGCTGAAAGGTCTCTCCTGTTTGTTGTCCAATAATACTCACTGTTTGTGGTTTAACAACTGTTAGATTAATACGCAGATCACCCACCTGGGGATTTTGAGCATCTTGCCCCAGGTATAGTTCATTATTAATTAGAGTAACTGGCTTATTCAATTTGCTCTTTAGAATTTCTTTATTAACCTGGGCTAAACTGACTGGTTCACTAATATTAATTTGTTTAATTAAAGCATCGGGCAGCAAAAAATCACCGACGGTTACTGTTCTCGCATACTCTGTTTGTGACTGAACAGGCATGGTTGGATTTTGATGTCCTACGGGATTTTTAAAAGTAGAGCTGTCGATTGCACTTTCTGACCAGACTTTATCATAGGTGTAGGTGGTTATATGTTTTTCCGAGCCGCCTAATTGTGATTCAGTTCTCGTTTCAGTTTTTTGTTTCCATTGATACATTTCAACCTTGCGATGGAGATTGATGGCATTTACTGTTACTCCTAGCAAGGAGTCGCTTAAATTATCTTTGGTAGTTGCTAAGCCACTTATATAAACAACTTTAAGATTATTTTGCTTATTTATAGGAGCATTCGGTACAGAAATTAGAACATTCTTGGTTTGCTCCAAAGATTGTGCCATATGCAAACTGTGTCCTTCGTTCCAAAACACGAGGACAATAGCACCAATAATTAAGGCAATTCCAATAAAAATACCAAGAAAAGCATCTTTTAATCGAGAAAACCATGAGGTTGTTGTTATTTCTTCTTCTGCCATGACATTACGCTCCATCGATTACTTATTATTATAGTGCACAAAGATCATCTGAAAAGGAAAAAATTAAAATTGAAATTAACCCCAAAAGCACCAATTAGTTTATTTAAACTACATCCACATAAATACACAAAAAATACTCAAGGATATTTTTTTAGACTTCTAATACCTAATGTGGATAAATCAGACCTCAATCCTTGCGGAAGCATTCAATCTCAATAACTTAACTCACAATAAAATCTTCTCCGATTCCAGGTATAATTTTCCATTGACAGGCTGCGCCGTGATAAGCAAGTGTATGAATATCCGGTTGTGCCGGACCATTGGCGGTGACCACAAAGACACAAGTTTTGGATTCAAAGCGTGCACCTTCAGTCGACTGAACAACAGTTACTGTATAGGCAATATCAAAAGTGGCATCCTCCTTAAAACCAAACCCATAGGTGAGAGGGTTAGCCGTCGAAATTCGTACTCGATTTATCGGCTGGCATGATTGATCAACCAGGAGTCCGTCCTCATTAATCATGCGCAAATTGACTTCCCATTCGCCATTCAGACTACTCACGTTATGCCAAGTGTGAACTGGGCAATAGGAAAACAAATGATTGGCAAATGCGTAGGGACTCAGGCCGAGAAAAACTACTATCTTGCAAATACGTTTCATTTTTAAATGATCCTTCCATTAATCAATTCGTACTGTTATTACATAAATGAGAATCATTTGCAAATGTACTACAGATTTTTTTCTTGAGTCGTTAACTCAGTTTTATCATAGATTTCAGCAAGGTGGTTTAACAGCTGAAAGAGATGAATCGTTCATATCTTCCTCAACTATCTCTTTCATTTCTTGAAGAGCATCTATTATTGAGGAAGGAAAATGTGCTGGATCGGAGATTTCTATACACTTTAATATTCGCACATGGATAGCACCCAAATCAGTTTTTTCTGCATTTTTCAAACTATCTTTTAACGCTTCTAACATACTGGCTTGTTGGAGAGGTAAACTGGATGTATCCTCTTCAGCTTCAGTAATTATATCGATTAGCTGCCCCATTTTTGCTCTGAACTCTTCTTTTTCAACTAAAATGCTTAAATCAGTGAGGAATTGTGAAAACTCAAGCTCTGAATTACTTATGCTAGACGAAATAAACTCAAAAAGTTTCTGCAGATCATTAGACTTATATTGTCCTTGCTCGATAGCTAACTCTTCTTGTTGAGCTATGATAATTAATTGCGCTTTCAAACCCTCTAAATAACGAAATTCTTTAGGGTTTAAATTCAATTTAAGTTGCAGTTCACTTATCAATTTCACCATAGTGTAGGTTTTTGAAAATTGCGTATTAAAAGTATGGACAATATTGCTAATTTCCTTATCTCCTATATCAAGTCGATACACCAGATCTGGAAAGCCTTTGGTTTGCAAAGGATATTTTCTATTTTTAACGGGGTCAGTGGAATTAAATCCAAAAAGAAACTCTCTAGCTGGATAAATTTCATTAGCCCAAGGATCACAGATAAAAGCGGAGCCCCAGCTTGAAGGATCTCGTGGATTTGAGGTTATAGGTCGTCCAACTACCACAAATGCATGATCCCCATCTACCATCTTATAGATTTCAATAGGCCGAATGCCCTTTTCTTTCAAATATTCAAAAGCCATTGCAGCCTGTAATAAGCAATTGCCTGCTTCATATTGCGCGCCAGACTTCGCAGCTGCTTCAATAAAGCCCTTCATGTAAGGGTAGGCCTCAATTAAGGATTGACGAATTTTTATTTGCGCACTATCGAGGTCTTTAATTTCTTTTTTATTTAAATCGTCGATTAAGATTTGCGCCAAATTAAGGCCTTGATCTTGCCGATATAATTGTTTTTTGTTTTCACTTAATTGAGCTTCTTCTGCAGGTTTATTATTTGCACCATAGGAAAGATTTCGTTTGACATGAGAAATCGCTTGTTTGGCAATTTCCAGATTCGCAGGTTGAGAAAACAACAATTGATTATGCTTGTAACGCATGTTTACCTCAGATAAAAGCTCATTCTTTTCATTAAAAACTTATTTAATAAATTCTTCTATTAAAAAATTATAGACTACCCTATACATCTTTGAAGGCATAATATGCCTCCGAAAATATTTTAAAATTTATTAATCCGAAGCCTGAAGTACTAAATGAATAAAATTGACAAAAGTGAATTATTTTTTTTGAAACCAGAAAATTAATTAGGGAATGTTCCGGTATGGGCCAGCTTGCAACGGGCACATAGACCTTTAATTTCTACAGTACAATTTATAATTGAAAATTGAATCGAATTCGCAAATTCTGTTACGGCGGAGAAATCTACAACGCTTTCTAATTCCTTGACAAAACCACAGTGGCTGCAAATTAGGAATTGGGCCTGCCCCATATGATCTCCATGCAAACAAGCAACATAAGATTTCAAACTATCGATACAATGAATAAATCCTTCTTGATGCCAAAACTGAATGGCACGATAAACTGTAGGTGGCTTGGGGTTCTCAGTTTGTTCGGATAATTTTTGTAGGATTTCATAAGCTCCAAGAGGCTTTCTCTCTTCCACTAAAATTTTGAGGACACGCTCTCTCGGTTCCGTAAATCGATACCCATGCTTTATACAATGCTTATAAGCCTTGTCCAACAAATTGTATTTCATCAATCATTTTTAAGTTTAATGGATCAAATACTATTGTACCACAGTCATTATTTTACCGAAAAATAATTAAACAAATACCGCAAGATATTTAACAGAAATTCTATTGGCATAAAAATTATTAAATGTGACTTGTTCTTTGGCAATAGAATGTTACAATGTAACACTTTCGAAAGGTTGGTTTGCAAAATAATTAATTTTCATTTCCTATAGGTTTTAAGGACAGGAAAATTTTCTTTGCTTACTGGATCTTATCTAATTTTAAGGTTTTAAGAGTTACTGTAATTGTTAATGACTTTTCTGAAATTAATATTGATGAACAACTGATAAAGTCAAGAGAGTCCCCTTTAAAGCGGACTTTTGCAAAAAAGCGGGCTCTTTAATGTCCTTTAAATGGAGGAAACCAATGTATTTTTATAATTATAGATTCCGCCTTCCAGATGACATCCAATTTTCCGATCCTGAGCAAACCTCAATGCGAATTGATCAGATGTTAAATGCCTCCAGAAACTTGGGATTAGTACGCATAGCAATTGACTTGACCAGCCCCAATAAAAGTATCAGTTTATTATGTAAATCTCAAAATGCTCATGCCATAGAGTCAGCAGTAACTCAAATTTTGTTGACCCAAGAAATTACGTTGTGCAGCGACATGGAGGAAGAAGCGCTGTGGTTTGAAGAGAAAGGGGCGCATAACGGTCAGGTGTTTCAAGCTGAGTCTATACATACAGGTGGTATTAAAAAGAAAAGAAAAAAAATATCGCATAGGTTCTCTCCCCCCCCTTACGCTCACTCCCGCAGTCACTCCACCTCCCACGACCACTCTCATGACCACTCTCATGACCACTCTCATGACCACTCTCATGGACACTCTCATGGACACTCCCATGGTCATGAAAATCATTGGGTTAAAGCCGCATTAGGTTTGATTTGGGGAGTAGCCCTGCTTGTTCTTGCTATAGGGAGTTTTAATATTCCTCTTCTTGCCTATTATGCCATAACCGGCCTTACTACTTTGATGACACTGTATTTGGGATATACCGTTTATCAATCAGCATGGTATGCCTTGCTTGAAAAGAAATGGGATACTACAACTTTATATACTATCAGTACCTTAACCATCGTTGCCGTATCCATTGCCAGTCTGTTTATTCCCGGACTACCCATGATGTTTGAGGCAGCGCCTTTGGTCTTAGGTTTTTGGCATTTAGGCGAAGGCATTGAACATACTTTAATCGATAAAATCACTAAAAAATTAGACGTTCGTGATTGTGTGGATCCCTTAGTCCTATTAAAGGGTAAACCAGACATAGAGATTTCAGTGAAACACTTAATTCCTAACGATATAATTCTCGTGAAAAAGGGACGTGTTATTCCTGTCGATGGGGTATTAACCACAGAAGCATTACTTTATACCACACGAATCGATGGTTCACCTGAACTCAAAAGGTTTAAAGCAGGCGATGAAGTCAAAGCCGGAATGCGTTTAGCCGATCATATTCCTTCATTGGAAATGCGGGTTACAAAGACCTATCAAAACTCGTACCTTTCATTATTGGCGGAAAATATTGATAAAGCGAACGAGGAAAAAGCACCTGTTGAAATCTTTGCAGATAAGGTATTGAAATATTTTATTCCTGGTTTGCTTGGAATTGCACTGCTCTCAGGCATTATTATAGGTTCCGTGTTTAATCCCGCGCTTGCAATTCAATGTGTCGTATCGGTTCTTGTGAGTGCATGTCCATGCGCTTTAAGCCTGATTACCCCCTTGGCGGTTAAAATCGGCATGCAAAAGGCCTCTGAAAATGGAATTATTTTTAGGAACGGTAAAGCACTACAAGCAGCGGCTAATATTGATACTGTTGTTTTTGATTTAAATGGCACGCTGACTCAAGGGAATGTCACAGTAGAAGCGTTGACGATTGATGATAAAAAGTTTTTGAGCCACGTCGCGTTATTAGAAGGCCAAGCCGACCATCCATTAGCAAAAATTATTAAGTCTTATATCGAAGATCAAGGCATCATTGCAGATGAGCAATCAGAAATAACTTCTGTTGATCAACGTCATCACTCAGGCATCAAAGGTGTGATTAAGGGTGAAACATTTATGATCGGCAATAAAGACATGCTTGCCGCGAATGGAGTCATGCAGATTAACGCGCCCTATAATAACCCTGAAAATGGTTCCATCTATATTGTACGTGAAAAAAACGTGATAGGACAAATTTCCTTAATCGATCCATTACGTGAAGATGCCATTGCTACAGTAAATGAATTAAAGCGTCTGGGTAAAACGGTACATATTTGTACCGGTGCAGATCGGGAAACTGCAGAAAAATATGCAAAATTATTGGGTATTTCTAAAAAGAATATTTTTGCGAATACAGTAGGTGTTGTCACGCGAACTGGCGAGATATCTAAAGAAAGTTATATTGAACAGTTAAAGCATGATGGCTATAAAGTGGCTATGGTAGGTGACGCAGCAAATGATCTCACAGCCATTAGGCATTCCAATCTCGGTATTGCTGTTCAATCGAAAATTGGTGATGACATTACACAGCAATATGCAGGCATAGTGGTTCAGCAAGGAAGACTATTTTCTATTGCAACTGCATTTGATATCGCAGCAAAAACAACAAAAAATATTGCCCAAAATTTCTGCGTGAGTTTAACCTATAATTCAACAATTACTTTAGTGGCGGCAGGACTGTTTGTTGCTTTAGGTTTTGCCCTTAACCCTGCACTTGGGGTGGCATTAATGGTGCTTGAATCAGCGATTGTTTTACTGAATTTATATCGTTTCAAAGAACAAGAAGTTGTAACAACTTCCACATCAAATAGTAATAGTGCAGGAGTGGATGAAGTTTCTGAAGATACAACTTTCGATTTATTGAATGTTTTGGGTTATCGCCCCCAACCTAAATCAAATCTTGATAGTGCTGGGGCAGAGCCTTTCACAATGGGCTATCAAACGAACCCTTTATTTACACCTCGACCTAAAGAGAAAAATTATTCTTTTTCCGTTCATGACGTAACTTCATGCGATGCAACCTGTCAAATCTCTTGATCACATCTGAACTGAAATCGATTAAAAAAAATTAAAGCTCCCCAATCTCATAATAAGAGTCCCTGCTCTTAAAACCTAACTTGGCTTCATATTCTCGTTGTTATGTCCCAATGAAGATTCTCTTGCAATCTTAAGTTTACTTGACATCGTATTGGCTTGCCAAAAAAGAACCCCACTGTCTACAATATTTGAGCTAAGATGAGTTGGACAATGACGCTCAATGAACTCTTCCCATGTCAAATAACATGGATCATCAAGTTGATAATCAGCTAAATGAGTTCCAGGGAGCAACTTATTTTTAAAACGATCCCCATATAAAAGACACTCATATAGTGCAATAAATTTTTGATACTCACTAAAAGAAAAATGCTCGTAAAATTTACCCCTATAACCATAAAGAATGAACAACAATTCATGAACTGCCGTTGTTGCATCAAGATCCAGAGTGATTGACTCCGTACTGTTTTTTTTATTAATTATAAGCTTCATTAGTGACCATTAATTAAAAATGAGCCATAACTTATTAATATATTTAAAGTAGCGAGAAATCAATATAGTTATCTGAACTTTAACCATCTAATCCATTAAAGCCCATTCTCAGAGCTGAGAGTAAGGGTTCCAAGCGATGCGTTACTAGAGCTTTTCTACCATATTAATAATCTCGCCGAGTGAAAGATGGCTCACCTTTTTATCGAGTGCAACAAAATTGTGCTTACATTGTGAGCAGTTGATCATATTTTTATCTCATGTTCAGTTAATTCCTTGTTGCCCAAAGATTTCTTTCTAGAAATTACAAATTTTTTGCTATGATTAACTGACTTTTGCCCGCATTTTGCTTTCATTGCAAGCGAAAATATTTGGTTAAGATCATCTATTGTCAGTATGTTCATACACTAAAACACTCTAGTTATTAAGATTGAAAAGAGCATATGATTAAAGGGACATTAGTGGTAACGATACAGTACGTTTAAAAGACATATCATATCACTATTTAATAAACTGGATATTAATATGAAAAAACTGTTTTACAGTCTGTTGGTGGTTTTGGTAGGTATTGGATTATTGTACTTATTTCAACCATTTCTGGGGTTTAATATTGCAATTTCTGAGGTATTAGGCCGATCTTTTCCATTTCTAAAACCACAAGCCCCCCAAGATATTGATCTAAAGAATGATTTTATACTTAAACCTTATGTTCGGAATTTGGATAGTCCCCGATTTATGTACGTTACGGAATCTGGAGATTTACTTATAACAGAACCTCCAAAAGGAAACGTACTCCTCATACCTTATAAAAAACCAGAGCAGAAACGAATACTGCTTTCTGGTTTGAACAATCCTCACAGTATGGATGTTTATGAGAACTACCTATATATTGCAGAAGAAAATGCTATTGGACGAATCGAATTTGATGCAAAAGAGGGACGCACTATTGGTCGTTATGAACGGATAATTAAAAATATTCCGGATGATGGCGGCCATTGGACCAGAACCATTAAATTTGGCCCTGATGGATATGGCTATGTATCTATTGGTTCTTCTTGCAATGTCTGTATTGAAAAAAATCCTTTAAGAGCCTCTATCTCTCGGTTTAAACCAGGAGATGATCATATGACAGTTTATGCCACAGGGCTTAGAAACGCTGTTGGATTTGATTGGTCACCCACAGATGGAGGACTTTATGCAACCGAAAATAGTCGTGATTATTTGGGAGACCATTTTCCACCCGACGAATTGAATCTGATTCAAGAAAATCAATTTTATGGATGGCCTTACGCAAACGGTGATCGTGTTCCAGACCCAAAATTTGGCATTGGGCAAGAACAAATGATTAATAAATCACAAATCCCTGTTTTCAAATTTGCCGCCCATCAGGCACCGCTGGGTATCACTTTTATAAAAAATCCTCAATCCCCATTGTATAAAAAAGCACTGATTGCCTTTCATGGCTCCTGGAATAGCTCAATTAAGGTCGGTTATAAAGTCGTTAGTTTAACTTTTGAAAATGGAGTTATAACTCAAAATGATTTTATTACTGGATTTCTCAAAAATGGTAAAGTAATTGGCAGACCTGTACATGTCGTCGAAGGTAAAGACGGTGAATTGTATCTATCTGATGATTTTAATGGAGTGATTTATTTGATTGAACATAAGTAGGGACAACAAGACTCTTGTTTTTTAATTTTCAGCGGGTTATAAGAAGATGTGATCAAAAAAGATGCACATTATCTTTTTTTGTGTTAAATTAGCACTCATTTTATATTTATTGGGTAGCTAATATGTTCTTTGTTCGATTAGATGTATTATTGGTCGCATGTTTCTTAATGTTGTTTCAGCAATCAACACACAGTCACGGACTTATAGAAAAGCCTATGTCTCGCGAGTATTTTTGCGGCAAAGTGACTCAGCCCCATCATATTGAGCCTGACAACACACTTCCTTATGCAGAATGTCGCCCCATTTTAACAAAGGGAGATGGAAGTTATAATCATGATGTCTACCAGTTTATGAGCGTATTAAGCCATACTCGGGGGTATTATCAAAATGACAATTTACCAAAACACGTTTGCGGTTTTGATAGCGAGACATTTAAAGGAAAAGCATCTCCCTGGGATGCCGCCATTAATTGGCCCACCAACAAAATAACCACAGCCACACAAGAATTTGTCTGGGATATTTCTTATGGCCCCCACTTTAGCGATACGGAACATTTTCGGTATTGGATTACCAAAGCGGATTATCAATTTAATAAAAATCAACCCTTAAAATGGACCGATTTTGAAGTAGAACCCTTTTGTGAGCTCGCATGGGATGACAAAAATCCGCCTCAAGATAAAAATACCATTTGGGCTGATAAGAAAAACAATAAATTTCATATGACATGTAATATACCAACACGTACAGCCCGCCATGTTATCTATGCGGAATGGGGACGAGATCAAAGCACCAATGAACGATTTCACTCGTGTATTGATGTTGCGTATTAATTGTCACTCCCTAGAAATAAATGCTCCCCCTAGGTGCCGCGTTTTATGCGCGGTATCCAAAACAATGCTTTTATAGTCATTCTGAGTTTTTTTAAAGCAAAATCATTGAATAACACGCATAAAGCCTGAAAGTTCCTCACAAAATTTAAACAGGAAAAGATGTATTCTACACAAGCAATATATTTTTCATTTTAACTTAACAACCGTAGGTTATGGTGAGATTATATCTCTGAAACCAATTGCTCAAACGTTAACCTGGTTTGAATCGTTAATAGGACAATTTTATTTAGCAGTTATCATCGGCCAGTTATCATCGGCCAGATTGTCGAAGGAGAGGTGGTGTAGCCACCCGTTTATCACTTATTTATTGCGGCACTTTATTAAAAAATACGTTGCCATCTCACCAACTCCCTTGACTAAAATGGTTCCTCTTTTTTCAAACTCGAATCGATCTTTCAGAATTTGGTATGTTGCTTCACTTACATGGATTCGCCCCGGTTCGCCGTGAGACTCCATACGGCTTGCCAAATTGATGGTTTTTCCCCATAGATCATAAGAAAATTTTTTCTTTCCGATGATACCACCCACTACAGCTCCAGTATGAATCCCTATGCGTACTTGAATGGGATAATGAAGCTTTTCGTTCATCCTATTTATCTTTTCAAGTACACTGCATGCAAAATTAGCGACAACTTCAGCGTGAAATTGATTGTTTATTGGAGCACCTGCCACCGCCATATAGCAATCTCCTATCGTTTTAATTTTTTCAAGACCGAATTGATCAGTAAGTTCATCCATAGTGGAAAATATAGTATTCAACATCCTAATCAACTTACCTGGGGTCAGGATATCTGCCAAATTAGAAAAATTAACAATATCAATAAATACAGCGGTTACAGAAGGAAATCGTTCAACGATTGTTTGTTCACCTAGTTTTAAACGTTCCGCAATAGAGCTCGGCACAATACTCAACAAGAGTTCATCTGATCTTTTCTTGGCTTCTTGTATTTGGATAAGATAAAGTTTTTCTTTGTCCCTTAATATCTTTTTTTCTATGGATGCTTCGATTCGAGCTTTAAAAATAACAGGATTAAATGGCTTAAGAAGATAATCATCAGCCCCCATCTCGAGACAACGTACTACTGCATCAATTTCTTTGAGGGGAGAAATAACAATTACAGGAAGATAGTAATAACGGCTATCTCCCATGATTCGTTTTAAAACTTCAAAACCACTTATCCCTGAAGTGATAATTGATAAAAGTATTAAATCGAAATTACCAGTACTTAGTTCATCAAGTACTTTAGAAGCATTACCACAAGGCGTGGCATTAAACCCATAATGCTTTAAACGACGTATTAATAAATCTCTCGCCATTTCATTGTCTTCAACAACAAGAATAGAACCTTTGGGAGGTATAGGCTTATAGATAATTTTATTGTCAAGCGGAGGAATAGAGACAATCACATCATGAATTATAATATTCGATTTCTTAAATTGTGCTAATAGATCTGTGCCCCTCCATTGTATTTGGGCTAATTTATCTATTTCGTTTATATAATTAATGAACAATTTTGCAGCTAGAAGAATTTTTCTAATATCATGAGTAAATTGCTCCTGTTCGACTGAGAGCTCTTCATCCAAAAGGAGCTCACAATAACCAATAACTGAATTAAGCGGCGTAAGTAAATTAAATTGCAATTCGCTGCTGAATGTTTTCAAATTAAATGCTTCTGATTTCCCAGCAGTAGAGCTGAAATGTAACACCTCCTCTACACGGCTTTGTAAGAGTTTTCCCGATTGTAAAATCTTTTTAAGATCATCCTCATACGTTTCAAGCTGATGGAAGACAAGTTCCTCAAGTAGGATTTCGGCATAGCCAACAATGACATCAAGAGGCGTGGAAAACTCACTACGTAAACTGGCAAATAAAGCCTCTCGTTCACGCCTCAGGGTTGAGTTATGCTCCTTCTTTATTTTTTTATCGAAATCCATTAATTATGTTCCTCATAGAGTTAAATATGCGGTGGCTCAACACGCTTTCACTAATCGCTCAATTTTTTCAAGAAGACGAGGAAGATCAATAGGCTTCACTTCATAATCATCACAGCCTGCAGCTACTGCTTTTTCCCTATCTCCTACCATAGCATGCGCCGTTAGAGCAATAATCGGGATGGCGCTGGTCTCTGGAGCAGATTTAAGTTGTCGTGTAGCATCGTATCCATCCAAAACAGGTAGGCTTAAATCCATTAAAATGAGATCGGGATTTTCAGCTCTTGCCATGCTCACGCCTTTTTCCCCATCGACTGCACTAATGATCTCATATCCTTTACGTTGCAAACGTCTTGATAGCATATCAAGATTCAATTCATTATCTTCAACAATTAAGATCTTTATCGTCATCGCAATATCTCCTAGCGATTTTTAATTATTTGTTCAATCTGATCCGTTATCGTGGCAACAAGTTGCTCCCGACTATAGGAGTTTTTTTGTAAAACTACTTTGCTCGAATTCATCAGAAAGTCTCGTTCTTCTTGGGTTAAATCCTTTGCAGTGAAGATGATTACAGGAATTTGAGCCCATTTTTCATGTTTTTGTAATTCACGAATGACAGCAAAACCATCCATTTCTGGCATCATTAAATCCAGGAGAATCAGAGAAGGAGTCTGGTCAGCTAAAACCTCTAAAGCATCACGACCATTTTTTGCCTCCAACACATTCCATCCCGACTTTTTAATCGCTCTTCGAATAATATTCCGTGCGTCTGCTTCATCATCCACAATTAATATAGATTTAATAGCATCCTGCGGTAATATACTCTCAATTTTCTCCATAAGTGTCTTAGGTTCAACGGGTTTATTGAGATAGTCAACAGCACCTAAAGCAAAACCCAAGTCTTTTTCCAGCAGCATTGAGACCAGAATCACGGGAATATTAGCCAGATTAGGATCAGATTTTAATGCTGATAAGGTAGTCCATCCATCCATCATGGGCATAATCACATCAAGAGTAATCAAGTCAGGCTGATATTTTTTTGCTAAAGAAAGGCATTCTTCACCATGGAATGCGTGTAACACTCTTATACCTGATTTTTCTAAAGCCTTTTGCATTATGTCATGTATTTTAGGATCATCATCAACCACCAGGACCGTTTTGGCTCCTACTTCTCCATGGACTTGTTGTTCAGGTAATTTTACCTGAGATATTTTTTCAACGCCTACTTTACTAATCAGCGGCAAAACAATAGTAAACGTGGAGCCCTTACCATATTCACTATCGATACTCACGTCACCTCCTAGAATTTTAGAGAAGCTTTTCGTCAAATACAAACCTAACCCAGTTCCACCAAATCGACGCGCGGTCGAGGATTCTGCTTGAGAGAATGCTTTAAACAATGTACCTAATTGCTCACGAGTCAGTCCGATCCCTGTATCACTGACTGAAAATTGCATATACGGTTTACCGTCACTCATTAACGGTTTAACCGATAAAGTAATCGTACCTTCTTTGGTAAATTTAGCTGCATTGCTTATTAAATTTAACAGACATTGTCTGACTTTCACGAGATCGGTATGCATCGTGTCCACCCGAGGATCGATCTCACATTTAAATGTATTCATATTCTTGCTCATCAAAGGAGTAATTATAGCCTCCAACTCCTTAATCATCTCGGGAATTTTGACATCTTCCAGGAAAATATCCATCTTACCTGCTTCAATTTTCGATAAATCCAAGATATCGTTGATAAGCGACAACAAATGTTTTGCTGAAGACTCTATTTTTTTGAGATCATCCAGATAAATCTCATGTCCCTCATCTTCCATTTCTTCTTTCAATAATTCGCAATAACCAATGATAGCATTGAGTGGCGTGCGTAATTCATGGCTGGTATTGGCAATAAATTCAGATTTTGCTTTATTAGCCACTTCCGAGTCTTTTTTAGCTTCATTTAATTGTACCACCAACTGTTCCAAATTCTGATTTACATTTTGCAGCTCCTTGGTTCTTGACTCTACCAATTCGTGTAAATGCTCTTGAGTATATTGCAGGCTTTCGGCCATATCATTGAAGGTTTTAACGACTCTGTTAAGATCATCATAAGGCGTCATACTTAAACGCTGCTCTAATCCGCCTTTGTCTTTGGTGATCTGATACATTGCCGAACTTAAACTACCCAATGATTTAGAAATAGCGTGATATAAAAAATATCCTACGATACTAATAAATAGAAGGATGCCCAAAGGTAAAGAAACCATAATAATACGATTGGTTGCAATCAGCTTATGAAAAGTCTTTAATGATTGATCCTTTAATTTCTTTGTAATTTGATCCAAGTTGTCAAATTGTTTTGCAAGAGACGCTAAATTTTCCTTTACCGCAATATGATTTTTTTGTAATTGCAATTGAAGATTGTTGAGTTCTTTTCGCAGGGAGAGGATACTTCCTGAACCCTGGGTTAACTGATTAACAACCAAGTTAAATTGGTTGCCTAAATCCAATGCGGCTTGGTGCAGTTGCGGATTATCCTGTAATAAAGTACTTAATTGTTGCAATTTACTGCGTGTTACTGGGATTAGCTGCAATAGTTGATTATCTTTTAAATTATTCAATTCATCGGAATTTTCTTCATCAGCAATTTCTTCGATCAATGCCATGAGCTGTGCGAGTTCTATATTAATTTTTTCATCGATACGATGAGCATCTGCAGCATTACTTAAAATCAGAGTTTCTAATGCTCCTTTAAGCTGGTCACTTTGTGGAAGTTTTCCATCCTGGAAATAGCCACGTAGTTGGCGTATGTTTTTTTTATATTGATAAGTTAAAATACCGCTGATATTTTCAGACTTATTGTGAATATTTTTAATTTGCTGATCAATAATTCTTTTTTGATCTGCCAACTCGTTTTTCGCTTTCAAAAAGGATTGAGTCAACTTCAATAATTGATCGTCAATTTTTAAAAATTCCTGATAGATCACTTTAAGATTTTCAAGTGCCTGCAAGACAGAGGAAACTTTATTGGTAACCAAAGCCAATTGTTCCTCCCCCTCAATAAAAATCGTCTCTATCGGTAAACGAGGCTCCAGTTTGGATAAATCATTTTCTTCATGTGCGGTTAAAATGCTTTGTTGGCGCACCAAGAATTGAGTTCGTGCATTACTCATTCTAAATCGCGCGTTTTCAATTGAAGTCACCGTTAATAAAAGGTTTTGATTTTGAAGCAGTTGATGATTAAGATAGAGTGCAGCCAAGCTAAGGATCATCGTAAAAATAACGGTAAGAATATAAAATAACAGAAACACGTTTACTAATGATAATCTTAGTTTCCTGTACATTAATAATCCTTCCACTTATTCTTTAACAAACGAATGCAATTCAGTCCAATCAAGAGAGGTAAATTTTCCATTTCTTAATATAGTAGGCCAAACTGTATGTAATGCCTGGTGATTGTTTTTATCATAACTGATGGGAATATCGATGCCTATATCCACATCGCGCATGTTTTGCATCACATCAACAAGCCCTTCTCGCGTCAATTTATTAGCATCCGCAGCACGTTGTAATGCCAGGACAAATAATTTTGTAGCGAGGTACCCCTCTAATGAGATATAGCCTGGTTGGGCATCATGTGCATATTTTTTTAGACTCTCTCGATACTCTTTGACAGCAGGAAGATCAGAGTTATAACTAGGAACAACCTGAGTCACTATCACGCGGTTATCTCCCAATGTGCCAAGCTCTTTTAGCAAAGTTTCACTTCCCACAAAAGAAACATTGAGAAACAGGGTATTAGGCAGGTCTTCAACCGCCAATTTAATGAATCGAGCAGCAGGAAGATAAGGAGCTACTATAATAATCGCCTTTGGCATTTTTTTTGCATCCAGGATCTCGGATAAACCCTCCTCCACATTTACTGTATTTCTGGTGAACCGACCATGCATTAATTTTTCTGAATCTTGATAACCTTCTTCCTTTAACGCTTTTATAGCACCAAAATAACCGGAATCCCCAAACGAATCATTTTGTGTAAAAAATGCAATTTCATCGGGTTTAATTCCTGCTTTTAATAAACCTTTCACCATGGCCGCAGTTTCTTCTGCATAACTTGCACGAAAATTAAAAACGTACCGATCGGGGGGGCTTTTACGGAGCACTTCTGTTCCAGCATAACAACCATAGAGTAGTGTCTGCAATTCTTGGGCAATAGGTACTGAAACCACCGCAGTTGGAGATCCCACATTGCCGATGACAGCGAGCACTTGATCCTGCGTAATTAATTTGCGCATGTTAGGCGCAGCAAGCGAAGGCTCATAGGAATCATTATAGACAATAAATGTTAATTTTTGACCATTGATACCACCAGCAGCATTTATTCTGTCAAAATACGTTTTGATTCCAAGGGTCATGCCCTGCCCCAACGTTTGTGCCGGACCTTCCAAAGCAGTGCTGCTTCCTATCCTAATAGGTGATTGATTGGCCGTGGACAAGGTTGCTTGTGCAAATGATAGTTGAGCAAAAGTAAGGAGTATAAAAATAATACTCCTGCTGAATGAAAATAAAATCCATTCCTTTATCATTTGTTTATCCAAGAGAGAAATATTTTATGATAAAAAAAGTATAGTTGATTCAACGCATGTAAGCACCTCGAATAAGGATTTTTTTGCGAAATAATTTATTTTATCGAGAAATACCCGTATATATTTTGTTGGCTTCCAAGATCTTAAGAGGATTACCATAAGGAAAAAGCAAAATTCCTAGCAGCTTTTAACTCTCTCCCCATGAGCTGATAAAAGAAAAGTTATGAACAACACGCAATCAAAAGGAATAAACGAATCACTTTGGATAATAATTCAGCATTATCAGAGTAACCGCAACACCTTGAGCGCTTCTGTTGTACGTAGCAAAATCATAAAACTCAACTGCCCTCAACGCAAAGTTAGAATTAATCTGATAAGATAAGGAGCCGCCAAGAAAAGGATCAACATCTACAGTGTTTGTGTTCTGAGAAAAAAATTGACGAGGGGCAACCGTAGTCGCTGTCAAGTATGTTGAAATAACTGATGCACCACCAACTATACTGGCTCTTAATCTACTTTTAGGGTTAAGAGTATATCCTATAATAGCTACCAATGACTTACTTGATCTGGAAATTTTTAATCCATCTTTTATTTTTGAATGAGTAAAAATTTGATTATAATCCAGTTCATAAGTGAAGGGTAAGTTGTCACCAAGGCCTGCTCCAAACCCCCAACGCATCCCGCTGGCATTGTTGGGAAACACATCCCGAGGTGTAAAATGTATTGTTGACTGGTCGGGAGGAGATAATGACAATTGATTGTCGTTGAAAAAAGTGTGTGTAAATACATATCCGCCTGTGATGTAAAAAGAACCATGGCAGCGCCAATCTGCTTTATCACAGTTTTTTTTAGCTTCTGCAGCAAAAATTAGGTTGCTTAGCGTTATTGAAAAGATTATTGCGACAATTTGATATTTAACCACATGCTTATCCTTAAAAATTAATAAATTTTATTTTATATAAAGCTCGGACTATTGGAATACTTAATTCTGCCTTTTATGCAACGAACAAGAAATACATAATACCAATAAATAATGTAATTTTTTGACCCTGGGCACATATATAAATAAGTTGGTCAAAAAACAATTTATTTTCCAATTAATTCAGTATATTCCCGCATTGTATTGGCAGTGATTTCTCTAAATCGTTCCGGTGTTAGGTCATTAGAAAGAGGGCTGGAGTCCTTGCTGTGAATTAAAAATTTCTCATATGCATTTTTACCTAGGAGAGTAAATAAATTATTCAATTCTGGAATAGTAAAATTTAATAGAGCCAAATTTTCTTCCGGCATCAGCGGCAAAATACGTTGCTTCACCTGCGTTTCATAAGCATAAGCAAGTGCTCATCGCGGAAATCCAAAATTTATCGGTTGGCTTTGCACTTTTTTCTATGACAAACCGTAATTTTCCGCTTTTTGATGGCCCAGGCATTTATTTACATGACTTATATGTGAAAGAGCACTATAGGCGTAAGGGTATTGCCACACAATTAGTAAATCAGTTAATAGAACTCACCAAAGAGCGCTCTTGTACACGAATAGATTGAGTATTATTAACCAATAACAATTAGGGCAAAATTTTTATGCCAGTATTGACTCAGCCAAGCCTGTAGATTACATCCAGTATATGAGAATTAGTTGTGATGACTCAGCGAGGTCTTTAGCTCCTACGCAAAATGAGTCTTGAAGAAAAAATTCATTTTATGGAAACATTTCGCCAGATACCACAGAATTGTTCGGCAATAGTGTAAATGCTCAGTCACTATCAAGGAACGGTTGGGTTTGAGTACAGGTTGTACGGAGATTTTTCTGAGCAAGCACAGCATACATCAACATGTGCGCATTGATTAGAAAAAATTTCTCGCAAAATGTGCTAGCCGTTCTTCAAGAAGTATTAGTGCTTAGGACTCATTCCTTTCGCCTGCAGTTCTTGCAGCGCGCCTTTATTTTTATGTAAATTTAAATTCATTCCAGCTAATACCTCCGGTGCTTTTGTAAATTGAATGTCGGCATATTCCACGACTTGAATATGATTCCCCCAAGGGTCCAGAAAATCTAAAAATTGTTCTCCAATTAATTCAGCCCCAGCCTTTTTCGCCAATTCTTTCACCTTGGAACGATCATCAACCACAAGACCAAAATGACGTATCTTATCTTTATGAGGGGTAGTATTTCGCATTAGAGCAATAAATTGATCGCCTAAATCAATAAAAGCATGATTTTTATCTTTACCTCGCAAAGTAAAATTAAAAATTTTGCTATAAAATTCCAATGAGTGTTCCACATCTCCCACTTCAAGTGCAATATGGTTAATGCCTATCAGTTTTGCTTTTTCCATAATTAGCTCCTCCTTTAACTCTATAATAACTATAGCTGATTAATGAATCGAAAATCGGGTTCGCAAAAGCAGACTTTCAATCCAAAATTAACTAAAAAAAACATGTAAAGCTCATTTATTTAATAAGTTGACTATAATTTATACTATAAATAACTTAATTCTTGAGAAGCTGAAAATGCTTTAAAGAAAAAGCAGTGTATTCATTATGGCTCAAACAAAGTATAGAAAAGATCCAACTGGAAAATTTGGAGGGAAACAAGTAACTCATAAAGCAGATACTGCTCCGCTCTATCCCGGCAAATTAGAAGTAAAACAAATCATTCAAGGCAGTCAATCAGGTGATTGTTATCTATTGTCAGCTATTAATTCGATTCTTGCGCTTCCAGGTGGTGAGAATTTTATTCGCCAGCGAATGGTTGAAAAAGATGGGGAAGTTCATGTTTTGCTTTTTGATGATTCATATAAACCTCACTGGATAGCTATTGATAAATCACTGCCAACATCGCCAGGTGTGTTAAGTAGTGGAGCCACATGGGTTCGATATCTTGAAAAAGCATATACAGCGTTTCATTCAGGAGATTATAATCAAACGTTAAAAAGTGGAAAAACCACTCAAGCATTACAAACCTTCCTTGGAAGATCTACAGACTCTCTTTCTTTACCATACCAATCAAAAAGTACACTTGCTGATCTTTATACAAAGAGTATTGCTGGCTGTTCCGGTCAAGATGTTTATACTTTAATTTTTTTATTACGTCCTATGACTAATCCAGCTACCATGCAGAATATAGTAAAGCATGTTTTTAATGATAACAGTGCACTCTTGGCAGATTGGTGGGCTTGGGTAAAACCCAATAAGAAAGATTGGGAGAAATTATTAAAAACCCACCCCTTGACCATTGAAGCCTTTCAAGCACACCTTAATAAAATGCAGCAAAAAAACCCCGAAACCTGCCCAAAAGAAGCGATCCAAGCTGTAGTAACATGGCTGAATACCAATAAAATACTGCCTTCTAGAAAAAGCTATGGTTATGAGGAAGAACATTTGTTCTCTGAGTTAAAAAATGCAATGGAGCACGATCAACCTGTAGTAGCTGATCCTAAAAATATGCCTTCAAAAGGTATTATCCCAGAGCATTCTTACGCAATCGTCGGCATCAGGGAAAATCCAGTAACTGGTAAAAAATTTATTGTATTACGTAATCCATTTCCTGAAGATCGTTCTTTAATTTCACATTTTTTCCTGTCAGGAGGACGACATACAAGCGAAACAATAGATCCCAAAACAGGTGAATCTAAGCTGAAATTCAGCACAACCAAGAACTCTACTTTTGAAATGGAATTACGTGATTTTACCGAGTCATTTGCTTACATTGATAAGGGAAGATCGCTGGAGCATGTAGAGTTTACTCCCGAACAGAATGAAACTCCTACCCCCAATTAATCAATAAGATAGATTCAAATTACTCCTTAATTTAACAAAAAATAAGCAAACTGTCCTTTTTTAATAATTCCTTAATGTATTCGAGTTATCATTAGCAAAAAAATTAGCTCCAATATGCATTACAGCGAGGAACATCCTGTGTTTAGTAAGCCGTTAAATACAAAAACAGATAAAGTAAATGAAAAAATTGCTGGTATTACTCGTGCCACAGAAGTACAAGACATCCGCTCTCTACCCAATTTTGATGAAATTTTGAGTAAAAACCCGTACCGTGAAAAAGTTCAGGGTTATTATGTTGAGATTCCATTATCTCAGTATGAAACATTTGTACCCAATGCACCTAAATTTCCCGATCGTTATGGCAATAATTATACAGGTGGTCAGTTTGATGCACCATTATTCACATTAAAAGAATGGCGTGACAACTGGACAGAAGCTTACCCAGACCCTAGTAGTGATAAACCCGATTTATTAGTCAATGCGAATTGGTTTAATGTATGGACAACTGGTGTACCCAATGTGGGAGAAAAAATCAACCCTAGAACACAACCACGCACATTTCTTGTTGGCTTATCGGTAAGTCATGGTGAGCTGGTGTCCACATATAAAGTACTTGATCAGAATAATGTTGGGTTGGATACAATTGTTTTTGATGCTGCACGTAAAAAAGCATCTATCATGGCCCATACAGATATTGAACCTGCATTGGAGACAAATCCCAATTTTTATGATGATAAAAATGCCGTATCCGGGTTTATTATTCTAAGGGATGAAACGAGATTAAAAACACCCGATTTGAATAATAACCATGCAAATCGATTGCCGCGTACTGGGGTTGGCTACAAAAATAATGGCAATAATATTGTTGTCATGGTCATTCATAATCCTGATCGTAACTGCGGTGTTACTGCGGAAGAGTTTGCGGATTTATTTGCCGCACTCGGGTGTACTCATGCCATCAACTTAGATAATAGCGGCTCTGTAGAGCTTTACTATCACGGATTAGGTGGGCTTGGTAAAAAAATGGTCACTGTGCAAACAAAAACCTGTGATGCAGGGACAACAACGGAACGACCAAAACCTAATTGTTTGGGCTTTAAAAATGTAAGTAGACATACCTTATTTGCCAAGGACGACTCAGATATCCCGGCAAGAAAGCAACCAAGTTCTGATGTGGAAAAACCATCAGCCCAAACAGATGATGAGATAACGTATAGTTATTATATTAAACGCTAACTTAAGGTCGACGAAAACTGGAATATGCAATTTGCATTTTCTCATCTATAGAAATTGCTTCAGATGAAGAGGCATCTGAGGCAATTTTTACTGCTAATTCAATAGGAAATTTAACCTGACTAAAAAAACTAGTACCATCTCGATATGCTTGAGCAAGTATATGAGAGGTATATTGTATTTTATAACGTTCGGCGAAATAGGGACATAGCACTGCAATATGAAACGTGGAAGCAGTGTCATGTATGCGTCTATCATTGATATAGAGCGTGCAATCGTCGACAGTAGAAGTAACAAGATTTGCTTTATCTAGATTAAGCAGATACTTAAAGCTGTCCCTAGATTTAATCGTTGGAAAAGTAACGGCTAGTTGCTGATTTTTTGATAAAAAAGCTGGGAGAGAAACACTATTCCCATGAATGACTATTGAATCAGTGTCTTTATTTAAACCTAATCGATTCAAAAATATATCGCGCATTTCCTGATCAGGAAACTCAATTGCCAATGTTCTATTTTTGTCTTTAATACACTCAGATAATTTAATTACTGGACCTATTGCTCGCTGAATAAAATAATTCAATCGCTGTTGTAGCACATGATCACCAGAACAATAACGATCAATAATCCTGGTAAACCAAGTAGAACCATAATTATTTTCAGTCAGCGATGCATGAAGTTGTTCATAGAGGCCATTAAGTAATTTTTGCTGAGCTACCTTCCACTCTGATGGTACGGAATTTGGGGATAATGTTTGTGCACTAGCAATTTGACGTACCATGTTTAGAACAGAGCGAATACGCGAATAATTGGCCGATTTACGCGGTAAGCGCTGTAACAAAGCTAAAAGATCGTTTTCGTAAGTAGTTATCCAATTTTTGGAATAAAATTTTGTATCATGCATCAGATTCCTTACAACTGTAATGATTGGATAACTCTATCAAAATCAGTTTAACTATGTTATCAAATTGGACGCTTTAACCCTTTCGAGAATGGGCTGTAAAAATATATAGCTCATGTTGCCTTCTAAAGAACAAAAATGTCAAGAGCCACCGCTTTTGCCTTTAGGACTGACCTGAGACTTTGATTGTCCGGGCAGATAGTCTTCAATTAGGGTAAAATCTGCCAATTTAGAAACAATTACTTCTGAATTAATGAGGGAAGAATTTAAATATTTGTGGAGCAAATAGGCAGTTTGGGACACTAAACGATGAGACGACATCACTGAAAGATGACCGTGGCGATCTAAGATATTGAGTGAGTTTGGATACTTATCAACATATTCTTTAATATACCCAGATTCTCCTGGAACAATTGCATCTTCTGTTGCAATGAAAAAATGATAGGTACTTGCTGAGTTTTCGATTATTTTTCTTTTAAGCCGTATCAGAAATTCACTATCAATTTCCATTTCCTTGATTGAATCAGAAAACCATGACAAGGGTTTCATAGCCAGATAAGAACCATTAAATGGTGTACCTACTGTAATAATTAAAAGTACTTCAATACCGGCTAAGCGGGCCAAAAACTCTGCGAAATATGAGGCAACCAAACCACCACGAGAATGAGCAATTAAAATGACTCGTCGATGATGATTTGCTTTTATTTTATCCCTAAGTTGTTCCGCAAAAAACTCGATACTTTTTCCCTGATATCGTTGGGCAAAAGAAAGTAAATTTAAGGAAGAAATTTCATTAGGAAGTCCAGCTTGAATCAAGCGCTCGGCAACCCGTTGAAAAGCGGAGGATTGATCTGCTGTACCATGAATAAAATAAATTGCCGTCTCTGATTCTTGATTTTGCTCATTCGTATAGAAAGGATTCCGATAGGTTTGATCCCCAGAGGGAGCCATTAACCAATAATAAGTATGAGCAAACATTCCTGTGGTGGAAATTGGTTGTTTTGTCTTTGCCGTATTGAGGGTTCGCTCCCACATAGTTAACTCCTTTTTCATTATCAAATTTCATGGAATATACTCTGACGTAAAAATGAAATAATATAAACTTATTGATAATTTAATAATACGAATGACTATAAAATTAGTCTTTTTAAGCGAAACACAAAACACGAAGTAATGCAATCATTCAATCCGTAACGGCTCCCATGTCCCGAAGAGCCGTCACTATTTCATGATCTTTTTAGTTTTTAAAACAAACCTCTGGATACTGCGCATAAAGCGCAGTCCCCCCGAACAGGTATGAGGGAAAGATGTAATCAGCAAGCCCATACCCCTTACCTCTATCTCTAGAAAGGCCACGCTTACTGTAAACCCAGTCGTTTCATATTGTTAACTTGGATAGTGCTGAGAAGAATCGTAATATGGAATGAGTCTTTTCAAAACAAAAAAACCATTTTTTTGAATGTTTGTTTGAAGATTACCTATCCAGCAATAATCTAAAATAATGAGTATAATTAATAAATATTCACTGCAACAAGGATGTTTTTATGTATGAAGATCTGACTGTTCCTTACCAAGCCCCCAAAGACATTGCTTCTTTACAGTTGGGAGGCATTCTTGCTGAGGATAAGGTGTTAGAAAATGCCCCCGTTAATCTCGTACTCAAATCATTTAACCGTCATGGCTTGATTGCTGGAGCTACAGGTAGTGGAAAAACAAAAACCATACAAGTGCTTTCCGAGCAATTGTCCTTAGCTGGGGTTCCTTGCCTGGTAATGGATATTAAAGGCGATGTCTCTGGTTTGGCAATGCCAGGAGAAGCCAATCCGGGTATTGAAAAGCGGTGTAAATCCTTACAATTACCATTTACTCCTCGCAGTTTCCCTGTAGAGTTATATACTCTAAGCAGCGTTCCTGGAGTTCCTTTACGGGCAACTATTTCTGATTTTGGTGCTTTACTGTTTTCGAGGATGTTAGAAATCAACGAAACTCAGGCTGGTGTTGTTACTATTCTTTTTGAGTATGCTAAAGACAATGCGATGCCGCTCATTGATCTACATGATTTTAAAGCGTTGTTGCAATACGTACAAAGTAAAGAGGGTAATGCAGAAATTGAATCACAATATGGCAGCGTTGCTGCGACTTCTATTGGTTCCATTATGCGTAAAATTGTTGAATTGGAATCACAAGGTGGCAAAGATTTTTTTGGTGAACCCGCATTTAAAATTGAGGATTTATTACAATATAACGAAAACAACCAGGGAATTATTTCCATTATTCGTTTAATGGACATGCAAGATCGACCACAGTTGTTTTCAACATTTATGTTAAAGCTACTGACCGACATTTATCGTCAACTGCCTGAGTTGGGCGATCCCGATAAGCCAAAATTAGTTTTATTTATTGACGAAGCACATCTGATTTTCAAAAATGCCAATAAAGCCTTATTAAGTACACTAGATACTATTGTTAAATTAATTCGCTCTAAAGGCGTAGGTTTAATTTTTTGCACACAAACGCCTAACGATATTCCCGAGGCTGTTTTAGGGCAGCTCGGATTGAAAGTTCAGCATGCTTTGCGTGCATTTACTGCCAAAGATCGACAAGCAATGAAATTAGTCGCGCAAAACTTTCCTCCATCAACCCACTATGATACAGAGAAAATGTTAACCTCTTTAGGCATTGGTGAGGCACTTTTGAGCGCTCTTGACGCGGAAGGAGAACCTACCCCCTTAGTTCACTGTTTGATGAGGCCGCCAGAGTCAAGAATGGGTGTATTAACTGAGTCCGAAGTCCAGCAAATACTTAACAAATCTCATTTGTATCAACGCTATTCTCGTCGGGAAAATCCACCCTCTGCTGCCGAAATGCTTGCTGCAAAAAAACAAAGCACGACAATGGAAGCTCCCACACCTTCACAAGAAAAAACGACCCCATCCGAACCGTCTATATTCGTCACAATGAGTAAAAATACTCTGGTGCGGCAAGTCGTTCGCGATTTTTTCCGTTGGTTACTAAAAAGTTTGACAAGCCGTAAACGCTAGCATAAGGTCGACGATTTGTTGCGCTGACGTCATGTTGCAAATATAATTCCGCCTTCATACTGCAAGTTCAATGATGTGGGCTCGTGTCCGGGGTCAATGGGTATATGCATGCTCTTAAAAAGATTTACTTAACTTAAATTTGCTAAAAATGTATCATTAGTGAAAATTTAAACGAATCCTTTTAGGGGAAGTAAGATGTCACTAGCAAAAATATATGCAGAAGAAGCTAAAGATTTCGAGCAAAGAGTGAAAAAAATATCAAAAACTGCAAAAAAAATTCTGTCAAAATATCCCCATGATTTTGATGAGGAACTCATAATCTTTGCAGTGCGGTCTATACTACGACACAACGAGATTGACGCCTATGAAAAAATTCCAGAGTCTCAATTGGCAGCAATGCTTAATGAAAAGACACTCTTTAATGCAATTCTTGCTTACTATTTTTCTGCACTTGATGAGCAACTTTTTCGGCAGAATAATTGGCTTCACAAAAATGATGTACCTACAGAAGAGGAAGACATTAATTTACGTACCAAATTTTTAGGCGAACTGTATGTCATTCGAGAGAAAAAATTTGAGGGGCACTCTATTGAGGAAGCAATTCGATTTAAGTTAGAACAAACCAAAGAATTAAGTGATGTAATAACAAAAACAGATATAGAACACCTCAAAGATCATCATACGCTAAACATCCTAGAAGTTATTTCCAGCTTACTAAAATTATTTGGTATGGCCATCTTTTCTCCACTTTATTTCGATCCCATCATTTCAAATAAATGCGCTATGGGAAATACATTTGCTACTCTTTGGTCGGGTAAATCATTAAACACAGTTCACATGGAGCATTTGAAGGCTAAATCAGAACAACTAGAACACGCGTGTAAAATTGTGAGTGAGGCTTTAGCAACTTCGCAAGATGGCCTCAAAACCGAAATAACATAAGTACAACATAAACTTATTTAAGATTCTTTAGATGTCGCGGACAAGGCCTGAGCAATCCACGCGAAATTTCCCCCTACGTATCGCGCTTTATGCACGGCACGTAGGGGGTTGAGTATAGGAGTAACCGTCTACATGTCTCACTGAACACGATTAGAAATGGATTAACTTTCGCTGTAGTGATACATTCATTTTTCATTCCAATGGGGTTTGCGCTTTTCAATAAATACTGTAAATCCTTCTTGAGCATCAAGCATTATCCCATTAAGTGACATGATTTCCCGCGCATAATCATAAGCAGCTTTATTTCTTACTTCGGATGCAATACAGAAAAATAAAAACTATTCGCTATATGATGCTCCGTAGCTCTCTCTAGATGATGTTCACTTGTATACTGAGCAATTTTCATCATTGCTTCATTTTGTATGGCAGCCATTTTTCGATGTGTCGTTTTTTCGAAAGTTTGAAGTTTTTCTGGCTCTAGCTTAGGAAAAAAAAGCCCCTGTCTTTGTCCTAATGCCAAGATTTTTGCAGCTTTTCGGATTGCTACAAAATCCTGAGCACCTTCATCTATCACCTTAGGTAATGAAGGCGAGCAAGGGGAACCTCCTAAATTCTCTGCTAAGACTATAGAATTAATCGGATCGCTGATTATGCTATCAAAATTTAATTGATCCAATTGATTACTGTTCGCCAAACATCGTGCAGCACTAGCCAGCGTTTTAACATATTTCAACTTGTGTATTAACTTATCAAGATTATATATATCTAAGAGATTCGCTGCCTTCATCATTTCGAATAATTTAAGCAAGGAGTCATCCGTTAATTCGGCTTTACACACTGCGGCAACAACCATATCCGTAGACAGTTTAATTCTTCCTTTACTCACTTCAGATTTATTATTCAAATTATGTATCAGCGAATTTGCTTGTAAGTACTCAATAACATTTGCTGCCTTGTCTGCACTATGAGGGTATTGATCTAATCCGTCATACGCTGCATTAACAGAGCAGTCGAGGCGGCTCAATTGAATCATCGCCTGTGCTAATCCAAAAGCATGTTCAGGATGAGAACAAATAACATCCGTTGTTTGATTATTGAAAAGTGTCGCCTTTTTAAGCGCTACTACTGCTTCAGCAACGCGATCAGGATAATTAGTGGCAAAAGCCAAATTTAACACATCCTCTTCCAGGTTCTCTTGATTTAAGAGAGTCACCGCATTGACTAATGCCATACTCTCATTAGAGCGAACAAATAGTGTTTCTAAAATCAAGGGAAGTAGTTCAGGATTGATAGTCATTTCCTTTAGCTTACCCGTGGCACATTCTATATCGAATCCCTTTCTATCGACACTTAAAATATAGGTCAAATAAGGCTGTGGATCCCAACCAGCGCTTTTAAAATTCTTGATAATTTCTTCGGCAAAAGAACACTTATCGAGTATGCCATCAACAACAAACAACTTATTCAAGCTATCTTGCGTATGAGGAAGAAGTTCTAACAACTTATAAAAATGATAAGGATTTTGTAATTTCAGAATATTGATCACATTATCAAGATTGAATAATTGCGGGTTAATCCTGAATAATGTTTCCAATGCCTGCTTCTTGCTAAAAAGCTGTTTCACGTCAATTAATAGTGGGACCACATCATCTGTATTTATGCCGTAACGATTAAGAGCACCCAGTGTTTCAAAATAAAGAAAAGCATCCTCGGCGAATGCTAATTGCCTAAAATATTTGAATATCTCTACTAATTGTTCTGGTTCTGACATCATTTCTGCTGCATGCAGAACGATTGTCATGATAGATGGAGAAAGTTTTTTGCTAATAGAAGCCAACAATGGTGCTAACTCTTTGGCATGCTTGGCATTTTTCTTCAAAAACACCACATGCTCTACTGACAGTTGTTTCTGATTATTTAAACAATCTAATGCTTCATAACCACCAAAATAATTAACAAGCATTCTAAAGATACGGCTGCTCTCTGAATCTCCATCTCTATCCTTCTTACCAATCAAAATAGTGACTAATTCTAAAAGTAACGATGGAGATAAGGTATCAATACCTTCAAGTTTGTTATTACAAAATTCACGTAACTCTTTAATATGCGGCTCATCCTTAAGCGTCCTAAAATATCCTTTGTTTTGATCATATAACTTAATTTGCTTTTGTATAATTTTTGCCTTCATTGACTAATCCTTTTGTTGTTACTCCTATTTTGCCTTCGACACATAATACTGCAGCAATAAATAAATAAACAGGCAGAACAACAAATCAGATTTGAGAAATAAATGGATAAATATTTGCAAACGGTGGATAAACTTTATCTCGTAGCTTACAACTAAATCGTGGGACCACCACTTCAAGGCTCATACAAAAATTCACCACAAGTAACTTAATAAGATCAATATCTTTTATATTAAGTTAGACTCTTAATGAGCCAATATCTTTAAGTTTTTATGCCAAGCTGATGACCAAAACACCGATGAAAATTAAAAGTCCACCCACAATGACTGAAAAATTCACGTGCGCTTGATTAAATAAAAACCAAGTAAAAATAATGGTAAATATGGGATAAGTTAATTCGACAATACCTGCAATCGTAGCATTTTTAAGATTAATGGAAGCTGCGATGAAATAACTGGCGATGAGTACAATGGCAATCTCGACGATTGTTAATAACAGTAGGCCAGAATCAGTGGTTAATATTTCAACGTCTCTTTTCATGGTGGTAAAAAAAGAAATGCAGGTAAACAATATAGCCCCAATTATCATTTCCAATGCCAATAATGTACTCGGTGAAATACTGTGTAATATTTTTTCAGCCAACGCGTAATTAAATCCCCATAAGATGGCGGCAAGAATAGCAAAAGTGAACCACATGACTTACTCCCGGGAAACAGACGTTTTTTGATTTTTTCTATTTTGAAACCAAGCCAGGCCCTCTAAAAACAAGGAATGGCGGCTAAAATAATCTGGGTATTATAACATCAAATAGATAAAAAATCAATCACTTATTGAACACTACGATGCGCATGAGCTTCTTGCGTGTCCTAATAAATTAAGAAATCAGCTAAGATAGGAATAACCACCTAAAGTGAAATAGCAGAGAAAAGATCATGAGTCACGATTTAAAAATTAGATTTGCAACAGCATCCGATGCACCCTTAATTTTACAATTTATTAAAGAATTAGCGGAGTATGAGCGATTACTGCATGAGGTAGTTGCTACCGAAGAACAATTGTTGAAGACCCTATTTGGCTCTAAAGCTTATGGTGAAGTAATTATCGGCTATCTCGATAAAAAACCAGTTAGTTTTGCTTTATTTTTTCACAACTATTCAACATTTTTAGCAAAACCAGGCCTTTATTTGGAGGATTTATATGTGAAGCCCGAAGCACGTGGTCAGGGAATAGGACAAATTATGTTGGCCTTTCTCGCTAAGTTAGCTAAGGATAGAGACTGTGGGCGTTTTGAATGGTGGGTATTGGATTGGAATGAAACTGCGATTAAATTTTATGAAAAGCTTGGTGCAAAACCAATGGACGAATGGACAGTACATCGAGTTAGCGGCCAGGCATTGGATGAATTAGCAGCCAGCTATACTGAATTGGCTCCGATGCAATGCTAACTCCCTACCCAAAAACTTAGCAAAGCGGCTCTAACCCCGCTATAGTATTGCGGTGCTCGTTAATTCATGAAAAAATTTTCTACAGGTCAATAAAAATCCACCTTCATACGCATTGAATATTTTATTCTATTCAAGTAAATTGCCGTAACTCATTGAGCTAAGGCTTAGCAAGAATTATGCATCAAATTATTCAGGCTCTTTTTTTTATTGGATTTTTTGCTATAGCATTCATTATAGCATTACCTTGTAAGCGTCTCTTCAATATAAGTGATGCTAAAGATCATCGATATCAGCATTTAGATGGTGTAAGAGGGTTAGCTGCATTGGGTGTTGTAGCGTGTCACGTGAATCATCATTTACTTGCTTATTTTGGTATCACCGGCACCCCCATAATTGGAAATCGCATAGGGTTTATTAGTGTACAGTTATTTTTTGCTTTAACTGCCTACTTATTTACTAAAAAAGCTTTAGAAAATAAACTTAACCCCGCTTCTTTTTATATGGCCAGGGTAAGGCGAATAGTTCCTCTTTACCTTTTTGTTGCCTCAATAACTATTCTTGTATGTTTTTACCTCTCCGTAAAAACATCGAATGACTTCTCTCTTCATTTTCAAGGAATTATCGATATATTTTCATATGGCTTTTTAGGTGATGGAGTACTCTATTTTGGTAGTATCAATGCCTTGTCCTTTATTGGTATTGCATGGACTTTAAGTTATGAATGGAAATTTTATTTAGTCCTACCCCCTTTATATTTTCTATATCGCCAGTCCACATTCATGGCGATTACAATCGTTTTATCTGTTCTTCTAGTAGCTTCTCGTGATTTATACTCTTTAGGCAATGCGTCATGGCCGTTTTTTATCATTGGAAGTTTTGGCGCATGGTTAATGTATCATTATCCAAGCTTACAGGATTCAAAGATAAAACCCTTTTTGGGGGCTATGGCTTTATTAGCGCTTCTCTTATCTCTCATAACATCCGGCCAATTCGATTTCAAACACTTTTTTCTAGCAGGTGTTTTATTTCTCAGCATTCTTATAGCAGAACCTAAAATATTAACTTATAAACCCTTACTCTTTCTTGGCCGGATAAGCTACAGTATTTATCTTCTTCAATACCTTGTAGTATTCCCTGTTGCACTATTTGCCTCAATGCACCCTATGGCACTACTCGCCCATCCAATACAAAAATTCATGACTTGTTTTAGCGTTGGCATCATATTAATTCCGGCAGCGACCTTTACTTATAAATTTATCGAATTGCCTGGGATGGAAGGGACCTTTTGGAGCCAATTTACTTTTATAAAAAATTTAGTACGGAGAAGACATAAGTTGCTCACCGAATAATTAAGAGGTAGCAGGAATCAGGAGCTTTTTTAAAGCCATCAAGATGACAAATAACAAACCCATTATGATTAAAAATAAATTTGATCCTATCTGAACGGACTTTTTCATTAATCGTTACCCTGTCTCAATGTAATCAATTTTAGACTAAGAGTAATAACATAGAAAGTTACATTTAATAAGTAGGCTGTATGTGACAATTCATTCCCACATACCATCTACCGCCATCCCCACCGTAAGCGTTCATGCCCCATTCACCGAACAGCTGCATTTGGCGCATCTTGCGCGAAAATAATGCTTCGGAAGCCTCACATACTGATGTATGCTACGTTTCCTCAGCATCATTTTCGCGCAACCTGCGCTCAAATCCAACCGTTCACCAAGATTCAAACATACTCCCTGAATAGCTACTCCCCACCACCTACGTACTGTGACTGGTTCCTGAGAGAACCACGCGAAACCAGAATGTAACTTTATGTTTTTAAATGAAATAGGCTCAACTTTCTACGTACCGCGCTTTATGCCTGTACGATCCCCACAAAATTCAAAGAAAGACTGTAGTGGG
>NZ_LBAW01000016.1 GCF_001648595.1 Legionella bozemanae
ATACATTGTCGAAGAAAAGGGCCTTGGTTAAATGAGGGGGTCACAATAGAAATTTTTGGCAAATTATTTTCTTGCTTCATTTTTAATTCCCTTAAAAAACTGTACTTTAGTAAAAAGGTTATTACATGTATTGATAACCTTAAGAGCAATTTTTATTAGCGGTAAGGACAGCAAACTCTGTGCTTCAGTAAGCTGGGCTGTCAATGATTGAATTTGGGCTTCAGCATTTATTTTATACTCTTCAAGAACCTTTACTTCTTGACGGGCATCAGTAAGCCATGTAGTCAATAATTGAACTTGGGCATCTGCATTGGTTTTATACTCTTCAAGGACTTCAACTTTTTGGCGAGCATCAGTGAGCCATGTGGTTAATGAGTGGACTTGAGCATCTGCATTTATTTTATACTTTTGAAGAACCTCTACTTCTTGACGAGCATCAGCAAGCCATGTAGTCAATAATTGAACTTGGGCATCTGCATTGGTTTTATATGCCTCTACCTCTTGACGAGCATCAGTAAGCCATGTGGTCAATGAGTGAATTTGTTTCTCGGCATTTGATTTATATTCTTTTAATTCAATTGTTTCTATAATTTCAGCTTTTAATTGGTTTTTTTCATTCACCATATTGCGGCAAAAGGATTGTGTTTCACTCATTAAAAACCCATCGAAGTAATTGGGTGGGGTTTTGAAATGATGTGACAAATCATCGTGTTCTTTAGCAATATAAAAACGATTCAACCCATCAAAATATACATAGTCATACTCAGCATTAAGTAAAAGAGTTTCCCATTCTATAAAATCTTCTATTTGGGTATTAGGAAGTGTTGATTCCACTAAAACTATCCATGGACGGATCTTTGCAAAGTCCAATCCTTCCAATACCTTTTTTTCGGCTCCTTCAACATCAATTTTAAGAAAATGAATTTGTTTTATTTGATGTTCACAAATAATTTCAGTAAGCGTCATGACAGGAACTTTTCTTTCTATCTTTGTGTATCCCTGTTCAATTTCATGTTTCTCAGCGATTGCTTTGTTGGTGGTAGAAAGACCAGTATTAGGCAATTCATAAAAAAATATCTCACCTTGTCTTTCCCCTGCAGCAACCTGAAGATTAATATCTCGATGTCTTTCCTTTTTTAGCTTTTGAAACCATTCGGAAACAGGCTCTATATTAATTCCTGCCCACCCCTTTTCATAAAACGCTCTTGTAACAGAATCATGCGTAGGATCATTAGCCCCAACATCTACGTAAAATCCATTTTTAATATGCTTTAGGGCTCGCCATAGCATCACATCTTCAAAATTCTGAGCATAGGATACAAAATTCATTGGTGGATCCTCATATTAATAGTTCCTATGTTATTAAATAGCGGTTGTCTCAGTGCGTTGGGGTAAGAATAATTCTGCATCGCATTTCGAAAAAGTAAACATAAATTCTCCGGGTAAATCAGCAATTCCATGGTGAGTTAATTGGGAACCAACACGATCGCCAGTACGCATCTTTATACTCAAAATGCCAACATCAGGTAAATGACAGATTCTCATAATTTTGCTGAATAACTCATCGTGGTTTAAAAAAGACTTATCCTTATAGCTTTTAGGATTGACGCTGGCCAATCCTAACTCAAAGCTATACTCACCGGGTTGTAATTTTAAGGTAATCTTTTGCTGGCAACGAATCAGCGTTCCAGCTTTGAATTGTTCCAAAGAAACATCAACATCGTGCTCTAAAGAACCTTTACCATGAACAATGATGCCTTTATCATTTCGAATGACAATACCCCCCAGAGGAATAGCTATAGCCTGTAATAAAAGAAATTCGTAATAAAAAACTGCTATGTCGCCTTGAGAAAATCGGGTACACGGATTACCTGAATTGTCGCATAGAACATATCGTGTGCATTTGGCCATATGATTGGTAACTTGGCTTAGTTGCGAAGCATCTATAAATATAGAATTGTCATCCCAAATATCGGTTTTATTCGTATTAACCTTTTGTATGTGCTGTTCTGAAACTAATTGATTTACTGTAGGTTGTTGCGCTTCTTGCCGCGTAGGCTGATGCAATAAATAATAGTGTTTTGTAGCCTCGACAGCATTCCCAAGAAAAAATGACTTACCATTTTCCAATAAAATAGCACGTTCACAATGCTGCTCTATTTCATTCATAGAATGAGATACTAATAAAATGACGGTACCCGATTCTTTTAGCTTTTCTAAATGGGCATAACATTTCTGACGGAAAAATATGTCGCCAACAGCGAGTGCTTCATCAATGATAACGATATCTGCATTAACATGTGCTTGAACTGCGAAAGCAAGCCGCACAAACATTCCGCTCGAATATGTTTTTACAGGTTGATTAATGAAGTCACCAATATCAGCAAACTCGACAATCTGCTCATACCGTTGCTGAATTTCTGTTTGATTGAGCCCTAATATATACCCATTGAGGAAAATATTCTCTTTTCCTGTGAATTCTGGATTAAAGCCGCTGCCTAACTCCAAGAGCGCCGCGAGCCGACCCTTAGCGATAACGTTTCCACTTGTAGGAGTTAGAATTCCCGCAATAATTTGCAATAACGTGCTTTTGCCGCTTCCATTACGGCCAATAATTCCGAGGGTTTCCCCTTTCCGCACTTGAACTGATACATTTTGCAATGCCCAGAACTCTTGGTAGTAAGTTGGTTTTTTATTTTTAACAATACCTAAAGATGCACCTGTTTGACACAGTCCAGACATTAGAGCCTGCTTCAATCTATCTTGAGGTTTTGAGTAAGATTCATAGCGTTTGCTAACGTTAACAACATCAATAACAATTTCAGAAGTCACGGGTATATGCTCAATGTATTATGATTTCTTATTATTTGAGGATCGTGACAATTACCTTTAATGGTTACAAAGTAATAAATCATTTAAGTACATCCGCAAATCCTTTTCCCACTTTTAAAACCCAACATACGCCAGATTTCAACCACTTTTTAAGATAATATAAAGTTCATTAAGAATCAATAAAATCAAAAGGTAATCACAATAAGACTCATAGAAAGATTGACTTCTTAATTTCAATAAGAGACTCTATTGCGGCTTTACAAAATAACTGTGCAAAAGATAAGACAAAAGTTTTTAATGGGATGCTGAAATAGTTTAAGTGGATGAGGTCTTTATGCGACGTGCTTTGATCACAGGGATTAATGGTCAAGATGGTTTTTTTCTCAAAGAGTTGTTGTTAAAAAAAGGGTATCAAGTATTTGGCTTTGCTCGTAAAACATCTCAAGCCAGTTCTTCAGAGAGACCAGAGCCATTAAATAACGTACAGATGCTCTATGGAGATATTGCCAATGAAGCGGATATTTCTGCCGCAGTTGAGGCTTCAAGACCCGATGAGATCTACCATCTCGCCTCACAATCACGCCCTGGCCAATCTTGGACACAAGTACATCAGACTTTGAATGCGAATGGCATGGGCACGATTCATCTCTTAGAAGCTTTGCGTCGATTTTGCTCTGAAGCACGATGCTACCACGCGTCATCTTCAGACATGTTTGGACACACTAAAATATCCCCTCAAAATGAGGAAACACCTTTTAATCCAAGCAATCCTTATGCTGCTTCCAAAGTATTTAGCCATCAGATGATGCGTATCTATCGCGAAAGCTATGGATTATTTATTGTTAATGGTATTTTGTTCAATCATGAAAGCGAGCGTCGCCCACTTCATTTTCTGACGCAAAAGATAGCATATGGTGCTGCCTGCGCTAAGCTCGGGATTAATAATTCACCTGATGTGAACGAAAGAGGTTGTGCACTAGTATCACAAGGTAAATTAGCACTAGGTAATTTAAGCATTGCACGTGATTGGGGTTATGCACCAGATTTTGTGCACGCAATGTGGCTCATGCTGCAGCAAGATAAACCCGAGGATTTTGTGATTGGCACAGGAACGTTACACACATTAGCTGAAGTTTGTGCAATCGCATATCAACACGTGAACAAAGAGTGGCAAGCTCATGTAATCAGCGATCCTGCCCTGATTCGGCCTTTAGAAACATCGCAGACCGTTGCGGATGCCTCCAAAGCACGGCGAGTTTTAAATTGGCAGCCAACGGTAAATGTTCGAGATATGATTCAAAAAATGGTAGATGTACAAGTCGCGAGATTATTGAGAATTATCTCTCAATAGAAATGACAAGGAAAAGATATTGTTTTTATCCTCAAAAATTAAATAATCGTATTACCACTCCTTGGAGTAATTTTTAAATTAAAGATTGCATAAGCAGCAACTCTGGAGTCAGCTTCACCTAAACGCGTTGCTTTCCCATTTGTCGTAATGATAATTTTAGTTAACAATGCAGGAGGGATATCAAGTATTTGATCATAGACCGCCCTCTTTCCGTTTGCAGGATGTTCAATAATAATTTTATGTTTGATACTCTTTCCTTTCAAATAAACGATTAACTGTTGCGCACCATGAAGATCGTACTCAAAATATAATCTTGTATTTTTCATTTCTAAAAATACATCCGGAGGTTTTAGTTGGAAGATAATTTTATCTTTGACCCAATACCACCAATTTCCCCCGCTCTTTTCTTGAGGATATGCATTATTAACCTTAGTAATTTTTATCTCGGTTATAGGAGGTATGGAATGGGGCTGAATCTCGGTATTTAATCGCTCCAACAAAGCATCTACAAACCCATACCCGAAATGATTAATATTGTAATCCACCATTTGTAATACAATTAAATCACTCTTCATCACATCGCCTAAAATATCCCCTTGGATCTGTTTTGCGGTCAATGAAGGAAAATCATTAAAAGAGAAAATGCGCCCCGGTTTATGCACTGTCCGGGTTTGGAAGTAGCGTGAAGAAACTAAATCATTATAAGCTTTTGAACGATCCAGTGCATATATGATTTGATCCATAAAACTATCGCCTACGAGAAGGATTTTAGGTTGGTAATTCGCAGAAAATCTCGCTGATGGTTGAGGGTATGGACTGAGTTTTGCTAAATTAACACTGGAAAATGCATTCAACAGCCATATACCATCCAAATCAACCAGTTCTGGTTTTTTGTAAATTGGTTTGCCGCACTCAAGCTTAGGAATATCGGTTAATGTCTTCTTGGCATTATAAAATAACTGCTGAGCAACCATGCATCCGGCATAATAGTTCCAATGAAATCCTGTATTAGCATGGGTTTCAATAGCCTTCTCCCGATAAAATTTGCGCAAAAATGGTCCAGAATCAACAACATTCACTCCTTGTTTTTTCAACGCATGACCAAGACTAGCTATTTTTCGAAATAGATTTTTATCTGTAGAAACCAATAATTTTTTGCCTAGGCCTTGGGGATGAACATAAGCTTTGGAGCTACTGATAACAACGACAAAATGCTTATTATTGGCTTCTAGCAATTGTTGAAGTTCCTGAATTTTTTTAGCAAATTCATTATAAGACTTTTTTAAATTCTTACGATGAGTGTATTCATAATTTAATTGCTCAATCGACATTTTGCTGTATAACCCATGTTCTTTGGTCGAATAAAGATTTAGGCGTGGCATTTCTGAAAAAAGACGAAAAGATAATTCATTAAAACCGCGAATGAGAATTGTTCTTAATCCTAATTTTTCATTAAACAGGTTCTCCCAATATTTTTGCCATTTTCTATCAAACCAATTCATTGCTAAGCCATGAGGTTTATCCAAATTTTTTTCCACATAACCATACAAGGGTTTTTCATATACAATATGAAAAACTGATTGAAGAAGAGGGAGACATAACAATAAGACGATGATAATTGAAAATATCCGGGTAAATACCTTTTCTTTGTTGTTCATGATCTAAAACCTAAAATAAAGAAAAGGAGTGTAATCTGAACTAAACATCCCCATAGTTGCCAATACGAACAAAACCACAGTTGCAGCAAATAGAAATGATTGCTGCCTAATACCTTGTATTACCATAGTCTCACTCCAAGCACTATGCCACCATGTGGGTAAGCGTAATGTAGTTCCAGGAACTTTAAAAAATACGATAATTGAACCAAGAAATAATAAAAACAAATCACGATTGCCAATCAATAGACCCCAAGGGGGAGGATTAAATTTCAACGTAGTAATACCCAACATCACTTTTATAAAACCAAGAGCATAGGTAAATGTAGGTGATCTAAAAAGTACCCAACCAAATAAAATAATGACCATGGTCATAGCAAAACGCAGCAAATCAGGAAAATAATCCTTTAGATTGGGATAGAGCTCTGAACAATATTTTTCCAAGCAAAGGAAAAAACCATAATAAGCCCCCCATGCGATGAAAGTCCAATTCGCTCCGTGCCAAAAACCAGAAATCAGAAAAACAATCCATAAATTAATAAACGCTCTGAATTTAGAAGTTCGATTGCCCCCAAGAGGAATATACAAATACAAACGCATCCAGCTGGATAAACTAATATGCCATCGTCGCCAAAATTCACTGATACTTTTAGATAAATAAGGTTGATTAAAATTTTCGGGAAAACGAAAACCCATCATGGCACCTAAACCAATAGCCATATCAGAGTATCCAGAAAAATCAAAATAAATTTGCAGCATATAAGAAAATGCCCCTGCCCATGCCGCCCCCAAAGACAACTCATGTATAGGGAGAGAAAAAACACGGTCAGCAACGAAACCTAATTGATCAGCAATTAATATTTTTTTAGAAAATCCAACACAAAAACGAAAAAAACCTACTAAAAACAATGAACTATGATAGGTTCTTTTTTGAATCTGGTTCCCAATATCATGATATCTAATAATGGGTCCTGCAATTAGTTGAGGAAATAAAAAAATATACAGTGCGCAATCGTAAAAACTTCTCGGAGGCGTAGCCCTTCCCTTAAAACTATCTACCAAATAACTGATTTTATGGAATGTGATAAAAGAAATTCCTAATAATAAAGGCTCAGTGCCTTGAGGCAGCTCTCCCTGATATAATTTCAATGGATACAAAATATCCGTGAGAATAAACGTAGTATATTTGAATGCAATCAATATGATTACATTAAGAAAGATACCCAAACATAAAAGCGTTTTTTTTCTCGCAAGGGATAGAGCCGATGTTTCTGATATCGCTTTTGATAAAAGATAATCAAAATAAACAAAAGCCAACAAAAGAAACACATATACAGGTTCCCCCCAGGAAAAAAAAACAATGCTACCCATCAGGGCAAATAAATTGCGCCATTCCCCATAAGCTGGACATAGATAATATAGAGAGATAAAAATAGGTAAAAAGAAAAATAAAAATATTGGGGTGGTAAACAACATAAATAACATCCCTTTAATAGTCTTAAGTAAATTGATGCAAAATAAGTTTTCTACCTGTAAACCCAGTATGTCCTGTAACTAATATTTTTTTCCAGCAAGCGCTTGTTCAAAAGGCAACAAGTACATGGGCATCACTCCTTATTCCCATCTAATCAACACAAGTTTCCCTCAATGCAATGTTTCTTTCTTATGTAATATGTTGATTCGGCTATTTATCCTTAACTCGACATCCTTTCTTCGTTCAATCTAAAGCAAAGCAGTTAACGCTTCGGCTAATTACTGATTCCACCTATAGTTTTTTAACTCTCATTTGGCAACAAACTTACCTCTTCAATGCATTGTGTCGCGCAATACATGAGAAATGCTTGGTTAAAGAAAGACAAATAGTAAAAAAGCTTTCTAGCTTTTTGTCTTGGAGGACATAGTTTCCCTTATTTAGACTCGAGTTGTACAACGAGTTAAGTTTCTTTAAGTCCCTTTAACTTATGGTTGCAAATTCTAATGTACTTGATTCTTTTATGCAATTTAAAATTTTTAAAGAAGAAACGTCCCTTGATCCATCGACAATTTAGTAAAATTAAATTACATTAACGAGCAAGCTAAATTTACCATTTAGTAAGAACAAAGGCATGTCATCAAAAATACAGGGGAAGTTTATGCAGTTAATACCTATAATTCTTTGTGGTGGTGCAGGTTCGCGCCTTTGGCCGGTTTCTCGAGAGTTACATCCCAAACCTTTTATCCGAATACATGATGGGCAGAGCTTATTACAAAAAGCTTTTTTACGTGCATCTCTATTGCCCGAAGTCAAAGAGATAATGACAGTAACTCATCGCGAGTTATTTTTTAAGATAGAAGACGAATATCGGGCGATTAATAAAAATGCTGTTTCAACTTCTTTTATTCTAGAACCTTTTGGTCGGAACACAGCAGCCGCGATTGCTATTGCAGCTTTGCAAATTAACAAAATATATGGTGAAAATATTTTGATGCTGGTCTTGGCGGCAGATCATTTAATTCATGATCAAGATGCTTTTCAAAAGGCAGTAGCACAAGCCAGTGAATTGGCAATGCAAGGTCAATTAGTCACTTTCGGTATTCAACCCGATGCACCAAGCACTGCTTATGGTTATATCGAAGCAGAAGGCTCTCAAGTACTTCGTTTCATTGAAAAACCTTCATTCGAGAAAGCGCAAACTTATTTGGCAACGAATCGATTTCTATGGAACTCCGGCATGTTTCTTTTTACTGTAGAGAGCGTGTTACATTTAATGGAAAAATATTGCCCCGCTATTTTATCTGCAGCCAAACATTGTATTGAGCAATCCAGCCATGCGGAAGGAAAAGGATTTAGTCAACTTGAACTGGATGCAACGAGTTTTAATTTAGTACCTGATATTTCAATTGACTATGCTTTGATGGAAAAATCGTCAGAAATTGCCGTAGTTCCATGTGATATCAACTGGACAGATGTAGGATCATGGGCCACATTAGGTGATCTGGTTGAAGCAGATAATCAAGGCAACCGAATCGAAGGCGAGGCTTTTTTGCATGATGTTGCTAATTGTTATATTCAAAGTGATGAGCGTCTTGTGGGTGCAGTCGGGGTTGAGAATCTCATTATCATTGATACTCCTGATGCATTGTTGGTGGCGGATAAATCCCGCGCACAAGATGTCAAACACATTTATACACAACTCAAAATGCAAGGGCATGAAGCACATAAGCTACATCGTACTGTTCATCGCCCATGGGGTACTTATACGGTGTTGGAAGAAAGCCATCGCTTCAAAATTAAACGTATTGAAGTAAAACCAGGAGCCAGCCTAAGTCTGCAAATGCATCATCACCGCAGCGAACATTGGGTAGTGGTAAGCGGTATGGCCAAGGTAGTAAATGGTGAGCAGACTTTTTTTGTCAATACCAACGAATCTACCTACATTCCGGCAGGTCATCAACATCGCTTGGAGAATCCAGGTGTGATTGATTTGGTAATGATTGAAATACAAAGCGGTGAATATCTGGGTGAAGATGATATTGTTCGTTTTCAAGATAATTATGGACGTGCTTAAAATTAATAAAGGCAATGGGATATAACGTTACTTTAAGGAAAAGTATTTCATAAGGGAAAAAATGAAAAAAGCATTAATTACTGGAATTACAGGGCAAGATGGAACCTACTTGGCAGAGCTTTTACTCCGTAAAGGCTACGAAGTTCATGGAATTAAACGTCGTTCTTCTTTATTTAATACCGATAGAATTGATCATCTCTATCAAGATGTTCATCTAGAAGATCGAAGATTTATTTTGCATCATGGCGATCTCACCGATTCTACGAATTTGATTCGCATTATTCAGGAGAGTCAGCCAGATGAAATTTATAATCTTGCTGCCATGAGTCATGTAGCCGTCAGTTTTGAAACACCAGAATATACAGCTAATGCGGATGGTATTGGCACATTAAGAATCCTGGAGGCCATTCGTTTGCTTAAACTGAATGACAAAACTCGTTTCTATCAAGCATCTACATCAGAACTTTATGGTTTAGTGCAAGAAGTGCCGCAAAAAGAAAGCACACCATTTTATCCGCGCAGTCCTTATGCTGTTGCCAAGCTTTATGCTTATTGGATCACTGTTAATTACCGGGAAGCCTATGGTATCTATGCATGTAATGGAATTTTATTTAATCATGAAAGTCCAATTCGCGGTGAAACTTTTGTAACTCGTAAAATTACACGAGCTCTGGCAAGAATTAAGCTGGGTTTACAAAAATGCCTCTATTTAGGAAACTTGGATGCAATGCGGGACTGGGGACATGCACGCGATTATGTAGAAATGCAATGGCTCATGTTACAGCAGGAACAACCAGAGGATTTCGTAATTGCTACGGGCCAACAATTTAGTGTTAGAGAGTTTGTAGAAGCAGCTGCACAAGTTGTCAATATTAATATCACTTGGCATGGTGAAGGTGATAAAGAGATTGGTTGTGATCAAAATGGTAATAAGATTGTATGCGTGGATCCACGTTATTTCCGTCCTTCTGAAGTAGATAATTTGTTAGGGGATGCTACTAAAGCAAGAGAAAAATTGGGTTGGATCCCCAAAACCAGCTTCCAATCATTAGTCTCTGAAATGATGCTTGAAGATCTCAAAATAGCGCAACGAGATGAGTTAGTAAAACAACATGGATTTGCAGCTTATGACTATCACGAATAAAGATACGACGATAAATACTTCATCAAAAATTTATGTAGCTGGTCACCACGGTATGGTGGGATCAGCTATTGTTCGACAATTGCACGCAAAAGGATATAAGCATTTACTGCTTCGTAGCCGTGCTGAATTGGATCTTACGAATCAAGCAGATGTCATGGCATTCTTTAATCAAGAAAAGCCAGATTATGTTTTTTTAGCAGCTGCGAAAGTCGGTGGAATTCATGCCAATAATTATTATCGTGCTGAATTTATTTATCAAAATTTAATGATACAAACCAATGTAATTCATGCTGCTTGGCAAGCTGGCGTTAAGCGATTATTGTTTTTGGGTTCTAGTTGTATTTATCCACGAGACTGTCCTCAGCCGATTTGCGAAGACTATTTATTAACAGATTCTTTAGAACAAACAAATGAACCTTATGCCATAGCTAAAATTGCCGGGATAAAGCTCTGTGAAAGTTATAACCGCCAGTATGGGACACAATATGTATGTACCATGCCAACGAACCTCTATGGCCCCAATGATAATTACGATTTGCATAATAGTCACGTGTTACCCGCATTAATCCGCAAAACACATGAAGCAAAATTGCGGAAGGATAAACACCTTTTAATTTGGGGTACAGGTAGGCCTAAACGAGAATTCCTTTATGTAGATGATATGGCAGATGCTTGTGTTTTTCTTATGGAACATCCTGCTGCGCAAGGCATCTTTAATATTGGTAGTGGAATGGATGTGAGTATACACATGTTGGCTGAACTCATCATGGATGTGATTGGTTTTACTGGAACTATCGCATTTGATCCAGAGAAACCTGATGGCACGCCACGGAAACTATTAAATATCGAACGTATGAAAGAACTTGGCTGGGTGGCTCAGACTCCTTTACGAGAAGGGATTGTAAAAACTTACCATGATTTTTTGCGCAATGAAAAGTATCAAACATGTCACAACAAAATTCCCGCGTAAATTTTTCGATAGTAGGCTCTGTTTACATTTCGCTAGTTTGACCAAGATAATAGAAATGTAACAGAGCCTAAAATAATTATTTGAAAATTAGCCTCCCTTAAAAAGGAGCGCTGCTATAAGCCTACAATACATCCGCAAAACCATCCTTTGTTTTCTGAAATCCAAGAAATCCTATATAGGCAACACACATACTAATTACAAAAAAGGCACCCAGAGTAGTCCATTGGGGAAATTTTCCAAAAATAACAAGACTTCGAGCTTGTTCAATTATAAAAGTTAATGGGTTGAGGAGTAAAATCTTTTGAAACATCTCAGGTAACATACTAATTGAATAGAAAACAGGCGAAAGATACATCACAATTTGTAAAAGAAAAGCCATCAGATGAGCAATATCTCTTATATAAACCCCTGCCGAACAAAGAAACCAACTCAGGCCTAAAGTAAACAAAATTAAAGGGACAAATAAAAAAGGAAGTAACAAAATCGTTATATTAATCTTTCCTAGTAAAAAGAAAGAAAATGCTACTAATATTAACGTATTAATCATTGCATGAAAAAGAGTTGTTCCGACTATCACCCATGGAAAAACTTCAATAGGAAAAACCACTTTTTTTACAAAATTTGCATTATTTACAATCATAATAGGCGAACGATTCATACATTCAGAAAAAAAATTCAAAATGATTAAACCTACATAGATTAGTAATGAATACATCAGATTATTAGTGACACCTGGCCATTGAATACGCATAAAAACACTAAACACAAGCGTATAAAGACCTAGCATCAGTAAAGGGGCGAGTATTAGCCACAATACTCCGGCAAAAGAACCACGATATCTCATTAAGATATCTCGCTTAATGAGTTGAAAAATAAGATCATGGTGACGCCACAACATTAAAAACATCTGTGCAGGGTGATTTTTTGATAAAGACCGACCCATTTCATTCCCTAACAAGTACACATCCAGATTGGAACTATACAACAACATTCAATGGAAATACATACAAAGCCTAAGTTATCGTACAAATAAATCATGTTAACTCGTTGTATACTATAATGTTTATGAAAAACACCCCATTAAATGTTTCAAATTATCTTGTGCTATCTAAAGGGTATGTTTAAACTACTGAATGCTGTTATGGTTAAGGATAAACATATTAGGGTTGCCACAGCGCACCAAGTTTAGAGAAATGATTCGTAGAATAGCTGGCTCATTATTTAATGTAAGACATATCAATTTGTTTTCAGTCGCTTTTAAAATGCTCGTAAACAGTAAACGCAAGTTTATTGGCATGGTGATCGGCGCTACGTTTTCTGCCTTCATTATCATGCAACAACCGGCTATTTACCAAGGAGTAACTGAGCGCATTATAGCACCAATTCGAGCAGTCACCGGAGTGGATTTATGGGTTATGACAGACAGTTCATTTACATTTGCTGATCCTGTGCGTTTTAGGCCTATAGATATCTATCGTGTTCGTAGTATTCCCGGAGTACTTTGGGCGAAACAAATATATCGAACTTGGCAAACAATGATTCATCGTGAAACTTCGAAAATTACAACATGGGAGCTAGTTGGTGTAGATCCTGACACGCTACTTGGCCTACCTGAAACAATGATTGCAGGCGCCCGCTCCGCAATTCACCGTGCCAATTCAATTATAATTGATGGTTATGCGTTAAAACAGTTTGAAACACCGAATAAAAAATCACTCCGACTTGGCGACAAATTGATTGAAGGACAAAATAAGTGGGTAATAACAGGGATTACAAAACCTCTACGTACTTATATGTACGAGCCTAAAGCTTATATAACGAGTAATCATATCCCTGATATCTCTCATAAGTCTTCTTTTATTTTAGTCAAAGTAAAACCTTCATCTAATCCTTATCAGGTCGCCTATGAAATTCGCAAAGCAACGGGATTTCTCCCATTAACACCCTCTCAATTCATCGATCGTGCCAATAAATTTTTTCGTGAAAAAACACCTATTGTTATCGCGTTTATTGCTATAGCTATTGTTGGGTTTATTATTGGACTTGTTATGATGTGGCAGATTTTTACTAATTTTGTTTTAACCCATCTTCATCAATTTGGCATGTTGAAAATGTTAGGAGTATCCAGCTCATCATTAACTCACATGGTATTATTTCAAGCGTCTATTACCGGTGGATTGGGTTATATTCTTGGACTTGCTTTAACAGCCCTATTTGGATTTATTTTTCATGATTCTACTGTTGCGTTCCATCTTACCTGGCAGATCATTTTATTAGGCGCATTAGGATCAACAATAGTCATTGTTTTTTCATCTTATTTTGCTATCTTAAAAGTCTTACGTTTGGATACGGTAGAATTATGTCGCGACTCAAATTAATGGACACTGGTGAATCTCCTGTCTTACATTGTATGGGTATTACTAAAACCTACCAAACGGGTACCACAACACTTTCCGTATTAGATAATTTTTCATTAGCACTTAATCCAGGCGAAATAGGTATGTTAATGGGAGCATCTGGATGTGGAAAAACAACGTTGCTCATGATTGCTGGGGGGATTCTCTCTCCTGATCAAGGGATTTGTGCGGTATGTGGGAATGATCTTTATAAGATGTCACCGAAAAAAAAAGTTGCGTTTCGTGCCGCCCATATCAGCTTTCTTTTTCAACATCTTCATTTATTTCCAGCTTTATCTGCTCTTGAAAATTTAGCATTGCCATTATTGATTGATGGGGAGTCACCTGAGAAAGCCCATCAAAAAGCAAAACAATTGATGATTCGTTTAGGGCTTGAAATCCATATTCATTCTAAATTAGATACTCTATCGGGTGGACAAAAACAAAGAATAGCGATGGGACGTGCATTAATTCGCGCCCCACGTTTAATTCTTTGCGATGAACCTACCAGCAATTTAGATAGGGATAGTAGCGACTTGGTTTTTTCGCTGATACGGGAATATGCTCAAATGTATGGATGTACTTTTTTAATTTCTACTCATGATTATCGTATTATGTCGCATGCGAATAAAATACTTGAGTTTAAAGGATTAAATGATTATCAAGTAACTTGTCGAAAGGAAACAGTATGAAAAGAAAAATTATTGGCGGGAGTTTGCTGCTACTTTTGATCATTGGCCTATACTCATCGTTTTTATTGAGTCGTAAAATGATAATCCCTCAAAATATATCCGCTCCAGTTGCTGCAATTGAAGAAATAATTGCCCCCGCGATTCTTGATTCTGGAAACGACATGACTCATGTTCCAAGTATTCAAAGTGGAATTGTAAAAAAGATAAATGTTGCCGTGGGACAGATGGTAAAAAAGGGAGAGATTTTATTTTCACTCGATGACACCATAGGACTACATAATGTAACCGTCAATAAGATTGCTCTGCAACAAGCAAAAAATAATTTCATGATTCAAATAAAAAACCTAAAGCATGTCCAATCGCAATTAAAGCGCTTAAAGAGTATTGATAAGCGTGCTATTAATCCAGCTGAATTACGAGAAAAAGAATATGATGTGAAAATGGGCAAAATTCAAATTAAACAATTACAGCACAGTTTAGATGTTGCAAAAGCGAATCTTAGAAATGCACAATTGGCACTCAATCAATTTAACATTGCATCGCCGAAAGATGGAATTGTTTTACAAATTAATGCGCATGTTGATGAATTCGTTGGAGCAGGAAGTCAAGTAATACTCTTAGGAGATGCTCAAAAAGTGATTGTACGTGTTTCTATAGAAGAGCGAGATGCGAAAAAATATTCTCCTGAAGCCTCCGTTTATTTAACTGCAGACGGACTAAACATCCCTTTAACATTTATTCAGCTTGATCGTTACATCATTACCAATGATCGCCTCAACGCGCGGGTACAAGAAGCTTTATACTTTTTTAATCGACAAGATTATCCTGAGCTTGCAGCAGGTCGGCAACTTGATGCCCATATTGCTGTTCAAAAGACATGATCATTCCATGAAATATTATACTTTTTATTTTACATTAGTTGTTGCTCTAATTCTGAATGGATGTTCCATAGGACCAAAATATGTTCCGCCTAGCACCCCTATGCCATCCAGCTGGGGTCACAATGTGCAACATGCAAGTTTAGTAAAAAACGAAGAGGCTTGGTGGCGTAATTTTCACGATCCCTTATTAAACGATCTTATTGAACAACAAGCAGTCTATAGTTTAAGTTTAAAAATGGCACAAGCTAGAGTAAACGTAGCAAAAGCCCAACACGCTGTAGCTGTAGCACAATTATTGCCCTCATTGGGTCTTACTGCATCCCCTCCTACTGGAACAGGATTTGATATCAATCAACTTATTGCCTTAAGCGGTTCTTTAGATCCTGATTTTTTTGGGAAACACCGCCAAATGAAAGAAATGGCTAAAGCAAATTTACAAGCTGAGCAAGCAGACCTAGATTTTGCCTTGATTAATTTATACGCAGAAATTGCCTCCTCCTACTTGGAGTTACGTGAAGCACAGACAAGAAATGCTGTATTGCTCAATAATATTTCAGGCAACAAACAAACACTGCAATTTATCAAGTCACGCTATAAAGCAGGATATGCCAGTTACTTGAATGTATCGCAACAAGATGGACTGGTCGAAACGCAATCAGCTGAATTAGAACAAAATAAAGCATACATTACCGCCCTACTGCACAAAATAGAATTATTAACGGGAAATAATCCAGGAGTATTGGCAAAAAAATTATTACCTCCTAAACCAATTCCTCAAATCACTCAAAATATTAATCTGGGAATTCCTGCTGAACTTTTACGTAGACGACCAGATATTAGAGCGGCGGAACGACGGATAGCGACTTCTCATGCTAATATTCGCGTAGCTATGGCAAATTTATTACCTCAAGTCACTGTAGGATGGTTATTAGGATGGCAAACACAAACTATTGCAGGCAGTATTATTACTGCACGTAATTTTTTCACAGTACAAAATCCCGAATCCAGGTTCTTTGGGACCTTTGGAGCGCCCTTATTCAATGTCAGTTTATTCAATAGCATTGAGTTACGAAAACGTGAAAAAATTATTGCGGTCATCCAATATCAAATCGCTGTAATGCGTGCATTGCATGAAGTTGCAACTCAATATGATTATTTTCAGCATTATAAAAAAAGTCTCAGTCACCTTAAGCGTGCAGTGGAACAAAAACGTCTTGCTTTAAAATTAGCTCGAGCTGCTTATCACAAAGCCTCTTCTGATTTTAATACAGTGCTTCGTGCGGAAGAAGAATTGAATTCCATAGAGTTTGCTTATTTGCAAAATATAGTTCGACTTCAGACGACTCAAATTAACCTTTATAAAGCGTTAGGAGGAAATATAATCTCTCCTAAGATAATATCTGCCCACAATATGAATACAAAAAAAACAAGTTAAAAAATTGAGTTATCCAATGCCACCACAATTATTGAAGATTGCATTAATTACTGATAATTACTACCCGCAAATAGGCGGTGTAGAATATTGTGTTGATGCTTTAGGAAGATATTTAGCTGAACTTGGCCATCAAGTTTGTATTATAACGCGAAAACGAAAGAATCTACCTACTGAAGAATCAAAAGGGTCCCTATTGATTAAACGCATTTCATATTCCGAGATGTATATTGCCCTCTCAGGCTTTTCTCGTCAGTATAATGAGTTTTTTGCTCAATTTGATATTATACATGCCCACAGTTTGGGATCCATTTTAGCAGTACAAGCTCTTCTACTGGCAAAAAAAATAAAAAAAGCGCATGTTTTGACGAGCCATTCCTTATATAGAGATTTGGACAAACGTTTAATTAAATGTTTTGCACTATTAGTTAATCATGTCATCTGTGTTAGCCATGCTATTGCAGAGAATATGAAATCATTAAAGAAAACTGCAACCACTTATTATATTCCAAATGGGTTCGATACCATTTCACCGAATCCAAAAGATGTAGAAAAAATTTACACTGTAGTAAAAAACGCTGATGAATTAATAATAACGACAGTATCTAGATTATCGAGTAAAAAAAAGGTTGCTGATTTTATTTTGATTGCTCACGAACTACTTAAAAAATATAAGAAACTCAAATTTTTTATAGTTGGAGATGGACCACAAAACAAAAAACTTCAACGAATGGCAAATCAATTAGGCCTTTCAGAATATCTTTTTTTTACAGGTAATATTTCACGTTCTTCTGTATTTAATTTAATACAGCAAACGGATATCTTTGTTTTAACCTCACCACATGAAGCCTTTGGGATGGTTATATTAGAAGCTATTTATCATAAGGTCCCCGTTGTTGCTTATGCCAATAATGGAATTTCTGATATTATTTCTTCTGAAAAAACGGGTTTTTTGGTTTCCTCAATAGATGAAATGATCGAAAAAATAATCCAACTTATTCATAATAAAGCACTTCGCTTAGAGTTAGGGAACAATGCCCATCCATTAATCAATAAATTTAAATGGGAAGATGTTGCGAAAGAGACATTATCTGTTTACTATACATTATTGATTTCTTCTCATCCTCATTTGTAACTAGGGTCTGTTAACATTCTCTAACTTGAGTCAAAATCGCTTGATTTTCGAGCAGTGAAGCGCAACATATATTGAAGTATGTTAAGCATCGGAGCACAGGGAGTCAACGATGTTGGCCAAGATAGCCTAAAACGAAACAGTCCCTAATGGATATCACTTATAGAAGGAAAAACAATTATAAGGAAGCTCAAAGTTGATATCACGATTTGCCAATTATTTTCATTTTTTAAGATGCCATATAAAAAAACCGCCTCAGATTAGTAACACAAATATTCAAAAAAACGTCGTTGTTACTATGACTACGACACCGAAACGAATCAATAAAATATGGCCGACTTTAAACTCTATTGCATTGCAATCGCAACAACCTGAAAATATCCTGTTGTGGATTCCAAAGCAATTTAAACGTTTTTCAAACCAATCTATTTCCCAACCACCAGATTTTATTAAAAACTATCCCAATGTTCTTATTCAGCATATTGAGCAGGATTATGGACCTGCCTCAAAATTATTGCCGTGTTTACAATTATTTGCCGGACAAGATACAAAAATAATCATTATTGATGACGATAGAATTTATCCACCTCATTTCATTCATGATCTATTGAAATACGAGCAAGCAGATCCTGCTGCAGCACTCGGAATAGCAGGAACAGTGATGCACGGTGCTATGCGCAATGAACATGCCGCAACTAAAAAAATGGCTTTAGTTGACGTACTCCTGGCATATAATGGCATGCTTGTGAAGCCAACCTTCTTTTCAGAAGATATTTTCCATTATCCACCCAACCTACCCGAAGCTTTTTTTGAGGATGATGTTTGGGTAAGTGGACATTTGCAGAAAAAGAATATACGAAGAGTTCTAATCCCTTCATTACCAGGATGGCAAAGTATTATCCTTGGGAATAAGCGCTCTATGGGATTATGTATGCATGAAAATAAAGATAAGAACAATTTTAATCGGGTCTTTCACTATTTATTTGAACGGTAGCGAATAATGAAAAAGAAAATTCCTATTTTTTATTATCATTCCATTGGTGGCCCGGAGCCCGAAACATTAGCCTTGCAACACTTTATAGCGCATTTGGATGCCTTGAAGGCCCAATCTTATACTACAATCACTCTCGCCGATTTATTTAAAGAAAATTATGATCCTGCAAAACAAAATGCTGTTTTAACATTTGATGATGGCTTATTGGATAATTATGAGAATGCATTGCCCTTGTTAAATCGATATGGTTTCGTTGCAACCTTTTTTGTAGTTCCTGGATTTGATAAAATGATACGCTGGGTGCATCCAGGCAAAAGAAAATGGAGTAATGTTCAAAAAAAAGGCTATACAATACCTTTTAAAAACATGCAAAAAAATCATCGAAAAGCATTGCTTGATTCCGGCATGGAAATTGGCTCACACAGTTTTTCTCATCCCAAACTTCATCAAATTGATCCAAAAAAGCTGGGGTATGAAATTTCTGATTCCAAAAAATATTTGGAAGATGAGTTGGGAATAGCCATTGAAACATTCTGCTACCCCTATGGCGGTTATAATGCAGCTGTTGTTGAAACAGTAAAATATGCAGGGTACCTCGGAGCAACAACTACCTGGCCTGGTTATTATAACTCGGGAAAATCCTTGTATGAAGCCAATCGTTTTTTAATTGAAAATCCAATCTTCTTTAATGAAGTACTTAAGGGTAATGGGTTATCTGTTTGTGCTTATTTAAAATCAAAAATTTTAACTTATCAGAGGGATAAAACTAAGTTGCAGTTATTGTAAAACTATGGATTAGAAACAGATAATTCTTGATTAAGTCTCAGTTTTCATTGAAACAAATTTCAATATAATTTATGCTTTTCTACTCTGGGCTTATATCAGAATTATTATTAAAAGGTATTATTAGATAAATATGGAGATTTCATGTCATTGGATGTCATATATTGTGAAAAATCCAAACATTTTCGCGATTTTTTAAATGTCCCTTTTATATTACATAAACAGGATCAAAATTGGGTTCCCCCTCTCCAGATTGTAACAAAGCGTATTTTAAACAAAAAAAACCCTTTTTATAAAAATGCCAAAATTAGCTTATGGGTTGCCTATAAAGACAATGCGCCAGTCGGCAGAATTGCTTGTATCATTAATCAAACCCATAATAACTATTATGAAGAAAATATTGCTTTTTGGGGATTTTTTGAATCTGAAGAAAATAACGAAGTGACAACTGCTTTATTTAAAAAAATAGAGGAATGGGCACTAACTCATAAGATCAGCACAATTCGTGGTCCAATGAATCCATCGATTAACTACGAGTGCGGCTTACAAATTTCCGCTTTTGATACCCAGCCTTTTTTTATGATGCCACAAAATCCTGAATATTATAGGTCATTAATTGAAAATCAGGGTTATAAAAAAATTCAAGATCTTCAAGCATGGAGTATTAATGTCGACCAAGCGAAGATTGAACCTAAAAAGCTTCGCACACTACAAGCAGTCCAAAAAAAATATGACATACAGATTAGGCTGGTAAATAAGAAATACTTGGCAAATGAGATAAAATTGATTTCAAAAATCTATAATGATGCTTGGTGTGATAATTGGGGATATTTGCCACTGGATTTAGATGAGTTTAATTATTTAATATCCGATTTAAAACCCATTATTGATCCTAACTTGGTTTATATAGCAGAAATAGCGGGAGAACCTTGTGGATTTTCCGTAGGAATACCTAACCTAAATCAGATATTATTAACGAATCGTAACGGAAAATTATTAACTTTTAATCTTCTGAATTTAATTTGGCAAATTAAAGTGAAAAAATCAATAAATCAATTTCGTATTCCACTACTTGGAGTATCGAAAAAATACAAGCATCTTCCAATTGGCGCCCTATTATATTATGAATATATTAAAAGAATCACACCACAGGCACAGTTTTTTGGAGCTGAATGCTCATGGATATTAGAAAACAATCATGCGATGCAAGCAGGACTCAGGCTCGTTAATGCCACCCATTATAAAACTTATCGAGTTTATGAAAAAAAATTTTAAAAACGGATAACATTTAATGCAAGACTTTATTTCAATCGTTGATGCTCTACAAGGACATGCAAAAGATTATCCTGATAGTATCGCTATTAAATTTATGACACAAAAAAGTTGTGAAACACTGACTTATAAAGAATTTGATCAACAAGCATGTCGATTAGCTCAGATATTGCAACAACATGATTCTTATTACGATGAACGTGCTGTCATTTTGTTGCCACCAGGATTAGACTATATTGTTGCCTTTTTTGCGTGTCTGTATGCGGGTGTAATTGCTGTTCCTGTCTATCCACCTAGAAAAAATCAGCATAAAAATCGAGTTCTTTCTATTCTTGATGATTCGCAGGCAAAATTTGTAATTACTAACCAAACTCTCGCCCCAGAGTTTACGGATTACACTGTTATTGACATTGACTCAATAGGCAAAGAAGTAATTGGGAAGCACTGCTTTCCTATTACCCCAAGCAAAATCGCTTTTTTGCAATATACATCGGGATCTACAAGCACCCCCAAGGGTGTATTAATCAGCCATTTAAATCTTATTGCAAACATTAAGGGAATACTTAGTTTTACTCCATCTATGGAAAGCGAGCGAGACAAAGTTTGCTCATGGTTGCCGCCATATCATGATATGGGCTTAATTGGTTGTATACTTACTTCATTATATAAAAGGTTTGAGCTCATCTTAATGCCACCAGCTTACTTTTTGCATTCTCCAATACGCTGGTTAGAAATTATTTCTCAAGAACGAATTACACTTACATGTGTCCCCAATTTTGCTTTTGATTTTTGTGTCAAGAAAATTTCGCCTGTTCAAATAACTCAATTAGATCTGAGTTCTCTGCGTTGTATATACAATGGTTCTGAGCCTATTCAATTTGATTCTATTCAGAAATTTATTAATAAATTTGCTATTGCAGGCCTATCTCCGCAAGCGATCTATCCATGTTATGGTCTTGCTGAAGCAACCTTAATGCTAACCGCAAAACAATATAATGCGCCTAATACTTCCTTAAAGTTAAACAAATTAGATTTTGAATTAGGAAAAATATCTATTGCATCAGAATCAGTAGATACTCCTAGTGTGCATATAATAAACTGTGGTAATTGTCTCACAAATCATTCTATTCGCATTGTCGAGCCTAATTCATTAAATGAGCTACCTGAGGGAACTGTAGGTGAAATCTGGGCAAGTGGACCAAGTATCGCAAAAGGCTATTGGAATAAAGCGGAACTCTCTAAAGCCACTTTTGAAAACCAGTTACCTAATATTTCAGATAGCTTATATTTAAGAACAGGTGATCTAGGTTTTATGAACCATGGCAATTTATACGTTACAGGTCGAATCAAAGATTTGATGATCATGCAGGGTAAGAATTATTATCCACAAGATATTGAACAAGCAATTACCCTAAATCATGAAAAATTTGAATCTCTAGGTGCAGCTGCATTCACCATAGAAGTGGAAAACAGACAAGAATTAATTGTGTTACAAGAGGTCAAACGTGAAGCGATAAATCGTGGTGAACACGACTTACTGTTTTCTGATATTCGCGCCATTCTCTTAGACCAATTTGGATTGGTGCCTTATTCCATCGTTTTAATTAAACCTTATACTTTACCTAAAACGTCAAGTGGAAAAATCCAACGCTGGCTTGCGCGTAAGGCTTTCCTTGAAAAAACGCTGCAAAGTGTTGCACACTGGAATAACAATTCCGAAAATAAAACCAATACCATTTCTTTAAATTCAACGTCAACGGAGATAAAAAAATGGCTTAGCGATTGGTTAATGCGACGCCTCAACATGACACTATCTGAGTACGATTATGAAAAATCAATCACTACTCTGGGTATTAATTCAATTGCAGCAGTCGAATTGTCAAATGATTTGCAGAGCACAATAGGTAAGCAATTCGAATTATTGCCTTTATTTGAACAATATACTTTAAATCAACTCATCACTTTTTTATCGGAAACTACCCCTACCGAAGATTTAAAATGGAACAAAAACACTAAAATTACAGGACTCTTAGTCAACAACTCAGTAGTTAATAAGCTCTCAAAGACTAATGAGCCAATTAAGCTTCTTGATCCCCCATTAACATTTGGGTTGCAAAGCCTAGCACAAAATACTGACCCCAAATTAGACAATGATTTTATTAAAAAGTTAAAAAGCATTTATTTTAATATTAATGAAGGTATATCCAGTAATACGACCGTAATTGATGGCAAATCCTATGTTAATTATTCCAGTTATAATTATTTAGGTTTATCTGGAGAGCCGAGTGTTACCGAGGCAGTCATTGCTGCAGTAAAAAAACTGGGGACTTCTGTTTCTGCCAGCCGTCTCGTTTCAGGTGAAAAATCACTTCATGGAGAATTAGAAAAAGCAATTGCTGGTTTAATCGGTACAGAAGATTGTCTCGTGTTCCCTGCCGGATATTCAACCAACATTACTATTATTACTCATTTGTTTGGCAAAAATGATCTTATTATTCATGATGAACTCGCACATAATAGTATTATTCAAGCTGCTGTGTTTTCAGGAGCTGAACGTGTTGCCTTTCTACATAATAATCATCAATTCCTCGCTGATTTTCTTGAAAAATATCGCGATCAATATAGAAAAGTATTAATTGTGACAGAAGGGATTTTTAGCATGGATGGAGATATTGCTGATGTTCCCAATCTTATTACCATTAAAAAGAAATTTAATGCTTTTTTAATGATAGATGAAGCACATTCTATAGGTGTGTTAGGAGAAACAGGCAAAGGCATTCGTGAATATTATAATTTAGATTCCAAAGATATAGATATTTGGATGGGAACATTAAGTAAAGCATTTGCAAGCTGTGGAGGTTACATAGCGGGCACTCATGAATTAATTGAAAATCTTAGGTATACTTCTGCTGGTTTTGTTTATTCAGCAGGCATATCACCGGCAAATACTGCCGCTGCATTAGCAGCGATTGAGGTAATGAAGAAAGAACCGCACCGAGTAAGTACGCTGCGTGATAGGCATACACTGTTATTGTCTTTATTAAAAGAGCAAAACATTCCAACAGGATTAAGCAATAACACGCCAATTATTCCAATTGTGGTCGGCGAAGACTCAGCAGCAATTCAACTTAGCCATTACTTAAAAGAAAATCACATTTTAGCTTTGCCTATTATTTATCCTGCAGTAGAAAAAAATTTAGCAAGAGTAAGATTATTTATGAATTGTTTACATACAAAAGAACAAATCTATAGCATTGTTAATTTATTGAGAAATAATGTCCTTTTTGAGAAAAAAGTTAAGCGAGAACTCAATATAAATAGTAAAAGCCACATACCTAGTTTAGAAGAACAAGAAGTCTAAATTATTGTTCGCGGGATACATCATTCGAACCTAGGGAGGGATCCCAGCTAGGAGCCGATGATAAAATATAATGCTCAGAATAAAATTGTAAGCGATTACGAACTAGCATCTCTCATTTATCGAGACAAGATGGAAATGCAAAATTTGAATGACTCTTGGTTTCTAAATTATGTAAAATTATATGCACGGGTTTGGAGTTACATTGCATTATGTATTTTAATCTGCATGTTGACTCGAACAACCATGTTTTTTTATTCTTTTGATTCATCTATATCTGCTTCATATTCTCCTCAAGATATTGGTATATTATATGGACTGGGCTTTTTATATGATTTGCAAGCATCGGCATTTTTATTTTGCCCGTTTATTTTTATTGGATTAATTTTTTTATATTTTAAGAAACGACAAATTACAATCAATTGCATTTTGGGAGCAGTGCTTATTGAGTTGGTATTAATAATCAATGTACTTAATTTTTTTTATTACCAATATTTTGGGACCCGTATAGGAACTAATTTTTTTCTTATTTTGGATGGACAAGCTAATGCAACATTAGCATACATTAAAAAAGCATACCCAATTTTAATAATCACTGTCTTACTTGGGATATCCGCAATCCTTATTTACTTATGCTTATTAAAAATAGAAAAACACATTCGAAAAATAAATTTAAATTATGGCTTTTTCAAAAAAATAATTTTTATTTTTTTATCCCTTTTAATTTACATTTCCGCTATGCGTTGTTCCATTGGAGGATATGGCCTTTATCATGATGGCTTGGGTAACAATCAATTTATTGAAAATGGAGTTGCTGCTTTATATGATGCATATAAAGAGCGACAATCTTCAAAATCTATTTTAGCGACAATAAATGATAAAGAAGCATTGGACTTATATAATGCTTTGTTTAACCAAAATACCTCATTATCGCAGTTTTCAATTAATGATTTATATACCAAAACGACAAAAAAACAGTTTTCAGTAACACATCCGCAACCCAATGTTATTTTTGTGCAAATGGAAAGCTTTGGTCGGCATTTTTTACAATTTGATAATAAAAACAACGAATTATTAGGCAAACTTTCACCATATTTTCAACAAGATTTTGTTTTTAAAAATTTTTTACAAGGGGGAAATTCTACTTCTCAATCGCTACTCTATTTAATGTTTAATTCATTCAACTCCTCTTTCTCAGCACTAAACTGTCCAAATTTAGTCTCTTCCTCCGTAGCAAAACCATTTAGAGAAGCAGGATATGAAACAGTTTTTTTAACTTCTGGTTCAGAAAACTTTCTCAATCTCAAAAATTTTTTACCTGAACAGGGCTTTCAACATGTTATTGGCTATGAGTCAATATTGAAAAAATATCCTAATGCAGAACAAGAAGATTGGGGGGTTTATGATGAGTATATGTATCAATATGCCTTTTACTTATTAAAAAAGGCAGATAGTGAACACAAACCTATTTTTATCTATATGAATACAGTAACCAATCATCCACCATATACATTACCTTCTCATTATAAACTTAAACCAATTAAACTATCGAAGAGCATACACAACTATGTAGATATTAACCCGGAAGTGCTTAATCAAATCGCTTCAACTTATCGCTATGCAAACGATGCTTTAGGTGATTTTATTCAAAACATTGACAAGAGTACTCTCGCCACTAAAACCATAATTGCTGCTTCAGGGGATCATAATCAAAGAGAAATCAGCGGCCATTATAAAGATGAAGCAACATTAGGACTAAAATTCACGGTGCCATTTTATTTACACATTCCCCAAGAGTATCGAATCAATATTAAATATGATCCTAAGCGAATCGGTTCTCATAAAGACATTTTTCCAACCTTATATGAACTGTCCTTATCAGAAGCGAGTTACCTTAACGCGGGTAATAATTTATTATCATTAACTCCTGTTGATTTAGAATTTGGCTATAACGTTTCTGCTATTATGTTTCCTGAAGGAATCGCTTTATTTCAAAATAACCATTATGTATTTTATCCTTGGCAAGATAGCTCAAAAACATTAGTTGGAAAGGGACGAGACTTAGAAAATGAAGAAGAATTGAAATTATCTAAAGTTTACTACTACACAAAGCTCATGCAATGGCACTTTTATAAGTCGGCTCAATTAGCAAATTGTTCCTAATGAAAATAGAATGCTTTGATACAGAATACACTAACATTCACGGCGGGATAACGCATCCCCGTGCTGCGTTTATATTGAATTTATTAGATAGATTAATAAAATGATACTAGTGATGTTGTTATAAAAAAAGCAATTAATGCATACAAAAATCCAAATATCATATCAATAACATAATGAAATCTTCCATAAATTGTACTAATTATTAGCCCTACTCCAAAGGGTAAAATGAAATAAAAAAGCAGAGGATTTATAGACCATGTTGTTAATAAAATAGCAGAAGATAACCCTGTATGACCACTTGGAAACGCAGTACCTGTGGTTGAACCATCTTGCAATAATTTATGAGTTATTCGAAAAAATAAGCCTTGGCTACGATGATCTTTAATTTTCTCAAAAATATTACGAGGACCACAAGCTGGAATGATACTATGGGTTAAAAAACAAGAAAAAAGTAATAATAAGATAACAAATTGACATTCATAGAATGACACAAATTCTTGTCTAAGATAAAAAAATAGGGGTACCCCATAAATCAGTAAATAAAAGCTTAAATAACATAAATGGAGAAACTCAGAGAGAAAGAGTGAGTTTGCTCGATTATTATGATGAAAACTCATCACCCATTTGAAATGTCTTTTTTCAAAATCTATGATTTTTTCATCATAATGCACTTTATTAAGTGCAGACGTTAATATCTCAGTTTCCCGGTGCAACAGGATTAAAAGCAATAAAGGAGACCAATCATATAAGATTTTTAAAGGGTTTGAATCGATCTGTTTTAAAAAGGGCAAAGCTTCCCATAATATAATGAGGCAATTCGCATATATATAAAAGAGACGTAATTTCTTTTGTTTAGGGTTAGATATTACTAAAAGAAAGGTCGAAATAATGACATATATAATAACCAATGAATTTACTGCTAACATGATTTAATCCTAAGGTAATAATCTAGAATTCTTGGTGTGTTATTTGCAAATTACTCACATCGATGTATGTTTATTAGCATGATAAATAGTCAAAAAAATCGTTTGTATTATTGTAAGTGTTGAGAGGAAAATTAAAAAAATCAGTAAAACTCCTGCCCAATAAGCACTAAACAAAGAAGTAATCAAAATACCTATCATAAAAAACAGCATTTCTCCACGATTCATAACACGCCAAATTAAGGTCTCATTATCATCGGATACTGCACCGCGATGATTAGCGTAAGCAACTATAAATGATGGTAAAATGACCACAAAAGAAGTAATACAGATTAATTGATCCAAGCTTAAATAGAAGGCTTTAATTTCACAAAAGAAATAGGAAAAAATAATAGCAAAATCCACGAACCTATCAATTGTTCCATCAACAAATGCACCTAAACTCGATGCCTTGTTACGAGCCCGTGCTACAGAGCCATCTATCACATCAAAAATACCAGCTAAGAGAAATAGTAAAATAGCTGCAACATAGTAATGACAATAAGAGCAAAAAATTGCGATCATTGCTAACACTAAAGAATTTATTGTATAAAATCCCGCAGGAAATGGACTATACGTTGCAAAAAAACTGCCCAGAAGCATTGAAACTTTTTGCCAGGTCCGAGATTTTTCTTTTATCATGATTAAATCCAGTTAAACATATAAAATGATTCGATTTTGTAACAATAAGCAATGACGATCCTATTAGGGTAAGATAATAACAAACAATTATAAAACCGTCATCTAATTGAGTAGCACTGATTTGTTAAGCTTGTATGTTATTCATCGATCATATACATCTATTGTAATTTCCTAAATATTTAGGATTAAATAATTGCAAAATCGGATTGTCTCTGCACCTTGCAGAATCGAATATATGTACAAGGACATAACTCAAATGAATAAAAAAACAATATTAATTACAGGTGCGAGTCGTGGTATAGGAGAACAAATAGCATTTCGTTATGCAATGCCTAATGTAAATTTAATTTTAATCGCAAGAGATCTCAAAAAACTAACGCATGTTGCCCAACATTGCCAAGAACAAGGAGCAAATACGATTTATGAAAGCATTGATGTCCGCGATGCAAACTCGTTAAAGGAATTTATTATTGATGTTGACAGTAAAATGCCTATTGATTTGCTGATTGCCAATGCAGGAGTCTCTTCAACATTGCAAGCGAATTGGCAACCAGAAAAGGAAGAAGATATCAATCAAGTTTTTGCCATTAACTTGCAAGGGACTATGAATACAGTTAATCCATTAATTCATAGAATGATAGAAAGAAAAAAAGGGCAAATAGCCATGATGGGTTCAATTGCCGGTTTACGAGGATTACCCCAGTCCCCAAGCTATTGTGCGAGCAAAGCAGCACTTCATGTATACGGTCAGTCTTTACGAGCTTGGCTTATTCGATATCAAATTCATGTCAATGTAATTTGTCCTGGCTACATTAAAACAGATATGTCTGACAAACTCACAGGACCTAAGCCCTTTTTAATATCAAGCGAGAAAGCGGCTAAAATCATCCAAAAAGGATTACTAAAAAATAAAACGTACATTGTCTTTCCCTGGCCTTTACACATGCTAATCAAATGCTCGCATTTACTTCCCTCAAAACCAGTAGATGCAATTTTAAATCGCTTTGAATCTTATATTAACTAACATATATTCGCTGGAAGCAAAATGCTTTATAATTTTAAAAGATTATATTTTTAAGAAATATCACTATATAGTGATTAAAGGATAAGACCAATCACATGGAACGATTTTTAAAATTTATAGAAAAAAATTTTATTTTTAAAAAAATTTCTCAAAAGTATGTTGACTCCTATAAAAGAAAAAAATTAATCTCAAAATTACATGATCATTTAAACCTATTCTTTTTAAGAAACGAAAAAATCGAATTTCCATTAGCTAACGAACCCGAAATTTCCGTTATTTTAGTCCTTTACAATCAAGCGCAATTTACTCTGGAGTGTCTGCGTTTATTGCAACAGCAAAAAAATATAACGTTTGAAGTGATTATTATTGATAATGCTTCCAGTGATTCAACCCATCAACTTTTAGAGTGTTGTAGTAATGTTTTAGTTGTAAAAAACTCTCAAAATCTTGGATTTCTCCAGGCCGCTAATCAAGGAGCCCAAATCGCAAAGGGCAAGAACTTGTTATTTCTTAACAATGACATCTGGCAATTAAATACAGATGCTTTTGCTATTGCATTAAAGACACTGAATCGTGACAAAAAAATTGGAGTTGTCGGAGGTAAAATCATTCTTCCCGATGGGTTACTCCAAGAAGCAGGCGTGGTTATAACGCAAAAAGGGATTCTGCAATATGGGCGTGGTAAAAAACCTGATATTTTTGAGGTTAACTTTCAAAGACATGTGGACTACTGTTCCGGTTTATTTTTACTCACTCCAAGACATTTATTTCAAAGTCTAGGGGGGTTTGATGTAATCTATTCACCCGCTTACTGCGAAGACTGTGATTATGGTTTAATGGTAAATCAGGCCGGATTCAAAGTAATCTATGAGCCACGAATCGTTGTTGGTCACATTGAAGGAGGCAGCGCAACTAAAAAAGGATACGCCCGCACCTTATATGAAAAAAATATTATCCTATTTCATAAAAAGCATAAAGCTTGGCTCCAAACATTAACTCATTCATCTAACTTTGCACGCTTTACTTCTAACAGCATGATAATTTCTAGATATCATAAGCGGGATTGCAAACGCCTATTATTTATTGGCAATAATATTCCCTCTCAGCATACGTTAAATCTCATGAAATCCGCTTGCGATTCGGAATACGCAGTAAGTTATTATCCGCTGAATCCATTTGACCTCTCGTGGGATAAAATTTATAACCTATTTGATATTCGAATTGAAGTCTGTAACGGGATGGGATTATCCACTTTGGATAATTTTATTCGTATTAGAAAAAAGTACTATGACCAAATACTCGATGAACATGGAAATCAAGAAAAATGGGCAAAATACTCTCGATTTCTTGCGAGCCAATCTTAATTTATTGCAGATATAGATGAAATTAATTCTCGATATAACAAGAATGTTGGGCACATTAATAACTGGACGCTACTCAGGGACTGGAGTAGATCGTGTTCTGTTAGCCTATATGAAATATTATAAAGAGAGCGCTCGGGCATTTGTGCGATATCCAGGTATTAATTGTATTTATTCTCAAAAAGCTTCAAATTTTTTATTTGATTATTTGCTTCATTGCGCTGAACATTCATCGACAATCAAGCAGTCAATCATAACAAAATTTATGCTTTTTCAACGCAAACATCAGGACTTGGACGGAAGTATTTTCTTACATATAGACCAATATCCTCACAATTTTAATCTTTTTCACCATTTAAACATACCTATTGTATCTATGGTACATGACCTTATTCCCCTCTACTATGCAGAGTATAGTGATACCAAAAAAATAAATAGACATGTTCAGTACCTACACAATTCCATGCAGAGTGCTGGCATCATTACCAACTCTAAAAATACATTAGATAATTTATGCTCCTACTATTTAGGTATGCAAAAACAGATACCTCCAACCATTGCTGCGCCTCTTGCTTCAGGTTTACCACTCAATATTTCACCTGAAGCTCGATTTATTCATGAACCTTATTTTGTAGTGATTTCAACTATAGAAGGCAGAAAAAATCATTTAGCACTGTTACATATTTGGCGACGTTTAGTAGAACGTTTTTCAATACGCACCCCAAAACTCGTCATTCTTGGGAAAAGAGGCTGGAGATGTGGGCAAGTGCTTGATTTATTAGATCACTGTAAACAAATAAAGCCTTTTATTATCGAGGAACCCTCTTGTCCAGATCAAAAGTTGGTAACCTATCTTTATCATGCACAAGCGTTACTTTTTCCATCCTTCACTGAAGGTTACGGTTTACCCCTTATCGAGGCACTTTCCTATGCAACACCGGTCATTGCCAGCGATATTCCGGTTTTTCGCGAAATTGCCGGGGATATTCCAGAATATATAGATCCTTTAGATACTCTCAAATGGATGGAGTTAATTGAAGAATACAGTCAAACTCATAGCATGATGAGAGTTGCGCAATTAGAACGTATGAAATCATTTAAAATTCCCACCTGGAATAATCACTTTGAAATAGTGGACGTATTTTTGCAAAATATAGTTGAGCAATACTCAATTAAGAGGTAGTGCGGCGACTTGTCCATAGAGTGTTATATAGAGCAAGACAGCTCTGCATTTAATTGGTTACAGAGCGGATTCCCCATAACCAAATGATGCCCAGTTACAACAATAACGACTTTATCTAACCATCTTTTATGATCAATGTAATTAATAAAATCGGCCACTTCATCAGCCGTGCATTCAACAATATCTTCGAATAATTGAAAAAAACATTAATAATTTTGGATCACTTACCTATGGGTTTAAAATGAATAAAAAAGCTCAGAAGAGCATAGCATTAGGATTTAAGAATTATGAAATAAATAAAGCATATGAGTCAATCAACTTAATTATAAGTAGTTTAGAAGAGTTTTTTTGGATGCCGAATGTTGATCCATATAAAAAAACGGAATAAATATTTTCAAATTAAACAAAGATCTATCTATTTGAGCGCCATTGAATAAAAATTAGCCTTCACTAAAAATCGAATTATGAACTCTGCCGTCAAGAAGTATTATAAAATCATTCCCCTAATTTTCCTGATACGAAAAAAGATCTGAGAAATTCTATTTGCATCTTTAATTTGATTGGGTATAGTCTAACACATTTGTAAAAATCAACAGACTACTTACCCTACATCACGATACGCTAAATTCAAGCGCCTTCAGAATTCTTGTTCAGGTAAGTAGCTATAACAACAGGAAGCCAGCTATGTACACAGGACCGAACTATCAACTCGGGGAAACTTACGACATGTTGCGCGACAGTGTCCACCAATTTGCTCGTGCTGAAATTGCTCCACTTGCTGCTCAAATCGACGAAAGCAATAGTTTTCCCAATCATTTATGGAAAAAATTAGGGGCAATGGGTTTACTGGGAATTACAGTAAGTGAAGAGTATGGCGGTGCCAATATGGGGTACCTTGCCCATGTCATTGCGATGGAAGAAATTTCTCGAGCATCTGCCTCTGTAGGCCTAAGTTATGGTGCTCACTCCAATTTATGTGTCAACCAGATTTATTTAAATGGTACGCATTCGCAAAAACAAAAATATCTGCCTAAACTTATTAGTGGAGAATATGTTGGAGCTCTGGCTATGAGTGAGTCCAATTCAGGATCCGATGTAGTCAGTATGCAATTACATGCTCGTCCAGAAGGCAACAAATATATTCTCAACGGCACCAAAATGTGGATCACCAATGGACCTGATGCGGATGTCCTGGTTGTTTACGCCAAAACAGACAAACACGCTGCAAGCAAGGGAATCACTGCCTTTCTAATTGAAAAAGGAATGCCAGGCTTCAAGACAGCTCAAAAACTCGACAAGCTAGGAATGCGTGGCTCAAATACCTGCGAATTGGTATTTGAACAATGTGAGGTTCCAGCAGAACAGGTTTTGGGTGAAGTTAATCGAGGTGTTAAAGTATTAATGAGTGGACTGGATTATGAACGGACCATTCTGGCGTCAGGCCCAGTAGGAATTATGCAAGCGTGTATGGATGTTGTTTTACCTTATGTACATGAACGAAAACAATTTGAACAACCCATAGGTGAATTTCAATTCATCCAGGGTAAATTAGCAGATATGTACACTGATCTGGGCGCCTCAAGAGCATATTTATATGCTATTGCCAGAGCTTGTGATCAAGGTATAGTAAGTCGTAAAGATGCTGCAAGCGTCATTTTATATACGGCTGAAAGAGCAACACAAATGGCATTACAAGCAATTCAAATTCTTGGTGGTAATGGATATATTAATGAGTATCCCACAGGACGTTTACTGCGAGATGCAAAATTATATGAAATAGGGGCTGGTACTTCTGAAATCAGAAGAATGCTTATTGGACGAGAACTTTTTAAAGAAACAGCATAAGGAAAAATGAAAATGGAACAGAATGACATAGTAATCGTTGCGGCAAAAAGAACTCCTATGGGAGCCATGTTGGGAAATTTATCAACTCTTTCAGCTCCAGAGTTAGGTGCAATTGCACATATGGCTGCCCTATCTCAAGCAGGAATTAGCCCCGCAGAAATAGATGAAGTAATCAGTGGTTGTGTCTTGCAAGCAGGAATTGGTCAAGCTCCAGCACGACAAGCAGCAATTAAGGCAGGATTGCCCAGCTCTTCTGGAGCAACCACAATAAATAAAATGTGTGGTTCAGGAATGAAAGCGGTTATGTTAGCCCATGACTTAATTCGAGCAGGCACTGCAAATATTATCCTTGCAAGTGGTATGGAAAGCATGAGTAATGCACCTTATCTATTGAGTAAGGCACGCTCAGGGTACCGACTAGGACATGGTGAATTGAAGGATCATATGTTCCTTGATGGATTAGAAGATGCCTATGATAGAGGAAAATTAATGGGGGTTTTCGCAGAAGCCACAGCGAATCACTTTCATTTTAGCAGGGATCAGCAGGATGAATTTGCTACTCGCTCCATGAGCAGAGCACTTGAAGCAATAGAAAATGGGGCTTTTAAAGAAGAAATTACTCCGGTAACGATTAATACACGTAAGGGTGATATTACAGTGAATGTGGATGAAGGTCCTGATGCTGCAAAAATCGCTAAAATATCCCAATTAAAACCCGCTTTTAAAGCAGACGGAACCGTTACTGCAGCCAATTCAAGCTCTATATCTGATGGTGCAGCAAGTTTGATTTTAATGAGTGCTGGCCAGGCTGAAAAACGCGGTATTCAACCTATTGCCCGCATTGTTGCTCATGCAAGTCATTCACAAGCGCCAGAGTGGTTTACTACAGCGCCAGTAGATGCCATTCGCAAAGTCATGAATAAAGCATCCTGGAAACAAAATGATGTGGATCTTTATGAAATAAATGAAGCATTTGCTGTAGTAACAATGGCAGCTATGACACAACTTGAATTAAACCCGGAACAAGTTAATATTCACGGCGGAGCTTGTGCTTTGGGCCATCCAATTGGTGCATCCGGTGCGCGTATTTTAGTAACTTTAATACACGCTCTAAAGCATCAAGGAAAAAAACGCGGTGTCGCTTCATTGTGTATTGGTGGTGGTGAAGCAACTGCTATGGCAATTGAATTAATTTAAAACACAAAGCCCCCCTCTTCCATAAATAGAATAGGGGATCTTCATATAAATAAAGGTAATAGCTCAGGTCCTTATGCTAATGTTTACTCGAACGGTTGGGTTTGAGCGCAAGTTGTGCCAAATACAGCCGTTCCCTGAGGGGCTGAGCACTTACAAAAAAGGAAGTTCATGCTACGACACAGTCTTATCTACCTGTTACTGAGTATTTTGGTAGTATTATTCGCAAAATACGCGCATCTTGTTATTGTTTATGTTGATATGTTTTTCACCTACGTTAATTTAAAATTGACCCCTATATTCAGCCAAACGGGCTGGGGGCTTGTAGTTCGCAAAATTTTGGTTCTTGTCATATTACCTGTAATGATTACTGCTGTCCCAGCGCTTATTTACAAGTTCATCAAAGGAGGCAATATGCCTCACTTTATTGCCATTACTTGGATTATTTGGACAATCATTGTTTTAAGCGATATTTTAGTACTACGATAAGGAACAGGCATGGCAAAATTAATTAGTCAAATCAATACAAGTAGTCAAGAATTCAAAGAAAACCAAACAGCCATGCAAGCCTTAGTGGATGAGTTACACAATCGAATTCAATGCATTGCTTTAGGTGGCGATGAAAAAGCACGTGTCCGTCATTTAAAACATGGTAAATTATTGCCAAGAGAACGATTGCAGCAATTACTTGATCCTGGAAGTCCTTTCCTTGAGTTATCACAACTTGCAGCGTATCAAGTATATGATGATGTAGTCCCTGCCGCAGGGATTATTACAGGGATCGGCTGGGTTTCGGGTATTGAGTGTGTTATTGTTGTAAATGATGCTACAGTAAAAGGTGGGACTTACTATCCATTAACCGTAAAAAAACACCTAAGAGCACAAGAAATCGCACTAATAAATCATTTGCCCTGCATTTACCTCGTAGATTCCGGAGGAGCCTTCTTGCCCCTTCAGGATGAAGTATTTCCTGATCACAATCATTTTGGACGCGTCTTTTACAATCAAGCGCGATTATCTGCGCAAAATATTCCACAAATTGCAGTAGTTATGGGCTCTTGCACTGCTGGTGGTGCTTATGTTCCGGCAATGGCCGACGAATCCATTATGGTTAAAAATCAAGCCACGATTTTTCTTGGTGGCCCACCTCTTGTCAAAGCGGCAACAGGTGAAGTCATCAGCGCTGAAGAATTAGGCGGTGCAGAGGTCCATTGCCGGCATTCAGGCGTAGCAGATCACTATGCCGAACATGATGCTCATGCACTTCATATAGCACGAACCACTATTAGTAATTTAAATCGTAAAAAACCGCAGCAATTAACCCGGATTGAAACTGTAGAACCACTCTACGACAGTAAAGAATTAAATGGCATAGTACCTACTGACCACCGGAAACCTTTTGATATTCGAGAAATTATTGCACGCATCGTTGACGGTTCTGAGTTTGATGAGTTTAAAGCACTCTTTGGCACAACATTGGTTTGTGGCTTCGCACGTTTATACGGTTATCCCATAGGAATTATTGCAAATAATGGCATTTTATTTAGCGAAAGTGCCTTGAAAGGAACCCACTTTATAGAACTTTGTTGCCAACGTAAAATTCCTTTGTTGTTTCTGCAAAATATTACTGGTTTTATGGTTGGTTCTAAATATGAAGCCTCCGGCATTGCCAAAAATGGTGCCAAAATGGTAACCGCTGTTGCCAATGCCAATGTTCCTAAATTTACAGTGATCGTTGGTGGTAGTTTTGGTGCAGGGAACTATGCTATGTGCGGGCGTGCCTATAATCCTAATTTTCTCTGGTCTTGGCCTAACGCGCGCATTTCAGTCATGGGAGGAGAACAGGCTGCTAATGTTTTGGCACAAGTTAATAGAGAGAAACTGGCAAAGCAAGGAAGTGATTGGCCTGTGGAAGAGGAAGAGCGTTTTAAAGAGCAATTACGTTCCCAATATGAAGCGCAAGGAAATCCTTATTATGCCAGTGCCCGATTGTGGGATGATGGAGTTATTGCCCCTCAGGATACACGTAAAGTATTAGGACTAGGGTTATCAGCCGCATTAAATGCCCCTATTGAATCAACGCGCTTTGGCGTATTTCGCATGTAAGGAGCACGCAGTGAGTGATTTGTTGTATGAAATTCAGGATCACTTGTGCTTACTCACTTTAAATCGTGTGAGTAAACACAATGCTTTTGACAATCAGCTTTTAAGTGAGATACACCATCAGCTTGATGCTGCTATTGCCAATTCTAATGTTCGTGTCATAGTGCTCAAAGCAAATGGCAAACATTTTTCTGCAGGCGCTGATTTAGCCTGGATGCAAAGCATGGCGCATTATAATGAAGAAGAAAATTTAAAGGATGCCATGGTGCTTGGTAATCTGATGTACGCTCTCAATAAAAGCCCTAAACCCACTGTAGCTATGGTGCATGGCTCTGCTTTTGGTGGTGGAGCAGGACTTGCAGCAGCATGTGATATTACTATAGCTTCCCAATCAGCACGTTTTTGTTTTTCAGAAGTTAAATTGGGCCTTATACCGGCAGTAATTAGCCCATACGTGGTGCAAGCCATTGGCGAACGCAGTGCTAAAGCGTTATTTATGAGTGCTGAGGTTTTTGATGCAGCTAAGGCATTGTCATTACATTTAGTACAACACTGTGTCCCTGAAGAAAGCTTGTTGGAATTTACACTGAATTATGCAAAACAAATCAGTAACAACGCACCCAACGCAGTCAGAGCATCAAAACAACTGGCAAGCTATGTAGTAAATAAAAAAATAAATGAAGAGCTTGTTTATTACACTGCTTCCTTAATCGCTCAAAAAAGAGTATCGGCTGAAGGCCAACAAGGGCTTAATGCATTTTTAAAGAAAGAAACACCAAACTGGGATTAAAGCTTTTACCCCCCTGAGTAATAGTAGCCTGGGTGCAGCACAGCGGAACCCGGGGAATTTTTGATAGGAAAACCCGGGTTCCGCTGCGCTGCACCCAGGCTACAAAGCACTTGGGCTCCATTAGATGAGTATAAGTGGTTATAAAAGTAAAAATTAATGAGGCACTAATGTTTAATAAAATTCTTATTGCCAACCGCGGTGAAATTGCATGCAGAATTATCAAAACTGCTCGCTCAATGGGCATCCATACGGTGGCTATTTATTCCTCGGTTGATAAAGACAGTCTGCATGTACGCAGTGCTGACAGTGCATATTTTGTTGGCGATGCGCCTGCTAAAGACAGCTATCTGAATATCGCTAACATTATTCATATTGCCAAGGAGTGTGGAGCACAAGCCATTCATCCCGGTTATGGATTTTTATCTGAAAACCCTGAATTTGCCAAGGCATGTAAAGAGGCGGATATTGTTTTTATTGGTCCTTCAGTTGAAGCAATGGAAGCAATGGCCTCCAAACAAATAGCCAAACAATTACTGGAAAAAACCAAAGTTCCATTAACCCCAGGCTATCATGGCAGCGAACAAGCGGAAGATAAATTACTGGCTGAAGCAAAAAAAATAGGATTTCCTGTCCTACTCAAAGCGGCCAATGGAGGCGGTGGGAAAGGGATGCGTGCTGTTCATCAAGAATCAGAGTTTAGTGCTGCCCTAGCAGGAGCAAAACGTGAATCAATGGCAAGTTTTGCCGATGACACAATGATTATAGAAAAGCTGGTACTGCATCCGCGTCATGTTGAATTACAAATCATGGCAGACAATCATGGCAATGTTGTTCATTTATTTGAACGCGATTGCTCTATTCAACGGCGACACCAAAAAATTATTGAAGAAGCTCCAGCACCCAATTTATCTGTTTCTTTACGACAAAAACTTGCTGAGGCAGCGTGTGAAGTAGCCCGATCTATAAAATACAGTGGCGCAGGTACTGTTGAGTTTTTAGTAGATGATGCAGAACACTTCTATTTTATGGAAATGAACACTCGATTGCAGGTAGAACATCCAGTGACTGAAATGATCACTGGACTTGATTTAGTCGCATGGCAGTTGAAAATTGCTGCTAATGAAACGTTACCCATGGCACAAGATAGAATTCAAGCACATGGTCATGCAATCGAATGTCGTATCTATGCAGAGGATCCGCATCATGATTTTATTCCATCAATAGGACAAATTCACTTTTTGCAAGAACCTTCTGGTGATGGAGTACGCATTGATACAGGGGTGCAACTTTCATCGCAAATAACGATGTATTATGACCCCATGATCGCCAAGCTTATCGTATGGGGGGATAATCGCAATGAAGCCTTATCCAGATTAGAGCATGCTTTATCCAACTATTTTATCGGCGGAGTCAAGACGAACATTCCATTTTTACAAGCTATTTGTCGTCATCCTAAATTCAGGCAGGCAAAAATCAGTACCGATTTTTTAAGCCAGGAAGAAATCAAACTCCCTACAGCAGACAAAGAAATAGCTTTAGTCATGGCTGTGAGTTTTGATTATTTAAACAACATCAATACACTTCGAGATCCCTTATTGCAAGAAGCTTTTGCCTGGCAATCTCAAATATCAAGCCATTGGATATGGCGCTATAAGGATCAAAATGAATTGATTGAAGCATTTATCACTCCAATTGATAAAAATTACTTTAAGGTTCGACTCAACACAGAGGAGCATTTGATTTATGCTCATTTAACTGGTAATAAAATCTATGTTGAAACAAAGATACAAAAACATCATGCTACAGTTGAAAATAAAAAACAATCGTTGACCTTGTATACGAATCAAGGGCAAATTACTATTGAACGGTTTAACTGGGGAACCATTGGGGCACAAACCAACGTCCATAAGGGACAGCTTACAGCACCAATGCCAGCCACTGTAGTCGCAATTTTAAAAAACATCGGTGAAAAGGTAAAAGCGGGGGAACGTTTAATTATTTTAGAAGCAATGAAAATGGAACATACCATTCATGCCCCCACTGACGGCACTTTATTGGATATATTCTATACTGTGGGCGCACAAGTGAATGAAGGAGAAGAACTACTGTCATTAAGTGAAGAAGATTCTTAAAATATAGGTTTGGTCATTAGAGTAAATTGCTGTGTGAAGCGAAACTAACCTAGAAGAGGACATGATTGCATGTTTTCACTTTACCAACAAAATATGGCCACCCTGGAAAATTAAAAGAGATAATTATGGACTATCCGCAAAACGTAACCATTATAGAAGTAGGCCCGCGTGATGGCTTGCAAAATGAGTCTTCTTTTGTATCCAGCAAACACAAAATTGAATTAATTAATTTACTCAGTGAATCTGGCTTGCAATATATCGAAGTAACGAGTTTTGTATCTGCAAAAGCAATTCCACAACTGGCAGACCATAATGAAGTATTCCGTACCATAGATAAAGTCCCATCCATACACTATTCTGCATTAGTTCCTAATGAGCACGGCATGCTCAAAGCATTGGAGGCTGGAGTTAAAGAAATTGCCGTATTTACTGCAGCAAGTGAACAATTTAACCAACGAAACATAAAGTGTTCCATCGATGAAAGTATTTCTCGTTTTAAACCCGTCCTCATTTTAGCAAAAGAAAAAAACATTAAGGTGCGAGGATATATTTCCTGTGTCCTTGGGTGTCCTTATGAAGGAAGTGTAGCTCCCGAAAAAGTAGTTGAAGTAACTAAAAAGCTATTGGATTTGGGTGTAGATGAAATTTCATTAGGAGATACTATCGGTGTTGGGACGCCATATCAAACCCATCTATTACTCGAACAAGTACTTAAACTATTGCCACTGAACCAATTAGCAATGCATTTTCATGATACTTATGGTCAGGCCATAGCAAATATCTATACCTCCTTACAACACGGTGTCCACCGTTTTGATAGTTCAGTTGCTGGGCTTGGTGGTTGTCCTTATGCACGTGGAGCAAGTGGTAATGTAGCTACCGAAGACGTCCTATACTTAATGCATGGTTTAGGAATAAATACAGGTGTAGATATATTTAAAATTGTGACGGCTGGCGACATGATCTGTAAAATTTTAGGGCGTAAAAATCAATCAAAAGTCGCGAATGCCATGTTAGCAAATCCCTGTAATTAGAACATTTATCAAGTGTCTTCTCCCAGACTGCCTCTATTACATAGAGTCTGGCTGAAATAAAGTAATAAATAAGAGAGAATGAAATGAATGACATCTTATGGAAACCCAAAAATCCTAAAAAAAGTAAAATGTGGCAATTTATGGAATTCGCTGCCAAACAAAACGGTCAGGTTTTTGAAAATTATCAAGATTTGCATACCTGGTCTATTAAACATCCTGACTCATTTTGGCCAACACTTTGCGATTTCTTTCATGTCCAGTTTGATACTGCACCATACCAAATCCTGAATCACTATCATAATGATGAAATGATAAATGCACATTGGTTTGCTGGGGCGCAATTTAATTTCGCTGAAAAACTATTATCACGCAAAGATAAGCATCCAGCTTTAATTAGTCTTAATGAAGACAACCAAAAACAAGTAATTAGCTACGAACAATTACATGATTTGGTCGCACAATGCGCTGCGGGTTTAAAAGCAATTGGAGTTACTGCCGGCGATAGAGTAGCTGCTTTGATGCCAAATACCGCATATACAATTATTGCTATGCTCGCTACTACCTCATTAGGGGCGATCTGGTCTTCTTGTTCACCTGATTTTGGCGCTCAAGCTGCAATCGATCGATTAGGACAAATTGATCCCAAAGTATTGTTTATCTGTGATGGACATCAATATCAAGGAAAAAAACATAGCGGGACGGAAAAAATCAAACAATTGAATGATGCCATTAGCTCGCTCATCCAAATTGTAATTTGTCCTAATATAAACGAGTCCATAGATAGTTCTGCGCTGCCTAAGGCACAATATTGGAAGGATTTTCTTCGTCCAGCAAATCACTGTGAATTTGTTGCCATGCCTTTTGAACATCCAGTTTACATTATGTTCTCATCAGGAACTACTGGCAAACCTAAATGCATCGTTCATGGAGCAGGTGGAACCCTATTACAGCACATTAAAGAATTAGGATTACATACCGATCTGCAAGCTAAGGACAACTTATGCTTTTATACTACTTGTGGATGGATGATGTGGAACTGGACTGTTTCTGCACTTGCCTTAGGAGCAACACTTACTTTATATGAAGGCTCCCCGACTTACCCTGAAAGTAATCGTTTATTCGAATTAATTGAGGAAGAACAGGTCACTGTTTTTGGCACCAGTGCCAAATTTATCTCTTCTGTAGAAAAAGCAGGAGTTAAACCCAAAGAAGAGTTTGATTTAACTCACTTACGCTGCATTCTCTCTACAGGCTCACCACTTCTACCTAAAAACTATGATTACGTGTACGAACAAATCAAAGAGGATGTGCAGCTTTGTTCTATTTCAGGCGGTACAGACATCATTTCTTGTTTTGCCTTAGGTAATCCAATGCTTCCAATTTACAGAGGCGAATTGCAATGCCTTGGTCTTGGTATGGCTGTTGATGTATTTGATGAGGAAGGACATCCCGTTCGTGAAGAGCGCGGAGAATTAGTCTGTACAGCTCCCTTCCCGTCCATGCCTGTAGGTTTTTGGAATGATCCCGAAAGAACCACATATCAACGCGCTTATTTCGAACGGTTTCCTGGAGTATGGGCTCATGGTGATTTTGCAGAAATTACCGCTCACAATGGATTAATCATTTATGGGCGCTCCGATGCTGTTTTAAATCCTGGAGGTGTGCGTATTGGTACCGCTGAAATTTATAGACAAGTAGAAAAAATAGATGAAGTGGTCGACAGCATTGTAATTGGTCAAGATTGGCAAGATGATGTGCGTATCGTTTTGTTTGTTAAACTGCGTGACAACATGCAGCTTACGGAAGAGTTAATCAATAAAATACGTTTAACGATTCGTCAGAACGCCTCACCAAGACACGTACCAGCGAAAATACTGCAAGTTGAAGATATTCCAAGAACAATTAGCGGCAAAATAGTAGAGGTAGCGGTCAGACAAGTTGTTCATGGTTTACCTGTAAATAATTTGCAATCTCTGGCAAACCCTAAGGCATTAGATTATTTTAAAAATCGCGAAGAATTACAAAAATAAAAAATAATCTGGGTGCAGCGGAACCCGTGTTTAGAAATTTTATTCAGATTTAGAAACCCGGGTTCCGCTGCGCTGCACCCAGACTACTTTATTCCTTAAAAACATCAAAATATCACTAAAATCAGAAGACGTTACGTTGTTTATGCCAACAATTTGTGTATAATGTTGCAATGGCGTCGATTTGAAATTCAGCTTGCGGACGCTCAAAAAAGGGGCTCTTTTTTGAAAATACGGCTAAAGCGGATATGATTACATTCCTCTAAGTCTCCGCCCGCACGCATAATCTCAGGTTATAATAATGATTGAATTAAGTGGATTATCCAAATCCTTTTCGGGTAAATCTGTTCTGCGTGACATTAATCTATTTATCCAAGAAGGTGAAATTTTCGGAATCATTGGTAAAAGTGGTGCAGGTAAATCAACCTTATTAAGATGTATTAATCTTCTAGAACGGCCTGATGAAGGTCATGTCATCATTGATAACCAATATTTGACAAGTCTTTCAAGAAAAGATTTGGCTTTAGCCCGGCACAAAATGGCAATGATTTTTCAACAGTTCAATTTACTCAACTCGAAAAATGTTTATGACAACATTGCCCTTCCCATGCGCATTCAAGGAATTGATGAAGAAGCCATTCGGAATAAAATTGAAGAATTACTGCCAATTGTCGAATTAACCGATAAAAAGCTGGCATACCCCGCACAACTCAGCGGGGGACAAAAACAAAGAGTTGCTATTGCTCGTGCCTTAAGCTGCTCTCCTAAAATTCTGCTTTGCGATGAGGCAACCTCAGCATTAGACCCCGAAACAACCGATTCTATTTTAGCGCTGCTAAAAAAAATTAATGCGCTTTATGGCATCACTATAATCCTTATCACTCATGAAATGGATGTAGTGAAACGAATTTGTAACCGGTTGGCGGTAATGGTTGATGGCGAGTTGGTTGAAACTACCGCCCTTGCTAATGTATTTAATAAAAAAGATAGTCTGGCTCGAAATATGCTTTATGCGCAGCTCAGTCCACAATTACCTGAATGTCTTACTAAAAGACTCGCAGATTACATAACTGATAAACCTTTACTGCGCTTATTCTTCCAGGGTGAAGAAGCAACAGTACCGTTTATTAGTCAAACAAGTCGTGAGTTAAATCTAGACATTAACATCTTGCTCGCCAATATAGATCGTTATGATACAGTAACCTGTGGCGTTGTAGTTGTTGAGTTAACTGCACATCAATTTTTACTTGAAGCATTCATTGAACGCTGTGAACAAGCCAATTTAACTGTGGAGGTTTTAGGTTATGTCCTTCCCAATGGCATATGATTTATTCATTGCAACATACGAAACACTGTATATGGTAGCCATCAGTACTTTATTTGCAATTATACTCGGCTTACCTTTAGGAACCTGGCTTTATTCGTCCAGTCATATTAAACCAATGCCTAAAGTGTATAAGGCATTATCTGCCTTCATTAACATGGCACGCTCCATACCTTTTATTATTTTATTAGTAGCAATTATTCCATTCACCCGGCTTATAGTGGGTACTTCAATTGGAATGAATGCAGCGATAGTACCTCTTACTCTAGGTGCAACACCCTTTTTTGCTAGATTGGTAGATAATGTTTATCGTAGCTTGCCTTCAGGCCTTATCGAAACGGGTTATGCAATGGGTGCAAACACCCAACAAATTATCATGCACATTTTATTACCCGAAGCGAAGCCCGGGTTAATTCATGCTATTACTGTTACAGCGATTACTTTAGTCAATTATTCAGCAATGGCAGGAACCGTCGGTGCTGGCGGCTTGGGTACTTTAGCAATTAACTATGGTTACCAACGTTTTGATGCCGGAGTCATGATATCCACAGTAATTATTTTGATTGTGATGGTACAACTGATTCAAATGGCCGGAGATTATTTAGCAAAACGTTTTTTACATAACTAGGGTCGGTCTGTTTCCATTTCGCTAGCTTGAGCTAAAATGGTCTGATTTTCGAGTACTGATGCGCAGCATACACAGAGTATGTGAGCATCGAAACGCAGAAAATCAGAACAGTTTGGCCAAGATAGTAGAAATGGAAACAGACCCTGTATTATTTTTTGGAGTATTAAATGCGTATTTTAGCTTATTGCGTCTTATTATTGAGTCTTGTTGCATGCAACAAACCCTCACCAAATACTTTGGTAATAGGAACCATTGCAGGTCCTGAAACTGAACTGGTTGAAACAGCAAAAGAAGTAGCAAAGAACAAATACGACTTAAATATAAAAATTGTAACCTTCAATGATTACAATTTACCCAATGAAGCATTACAAGATGGAAGCTTGGATGCGAATGTCTACCAACACTTGCCTTATCTTAATGCAGCTATTAAAGCCCATGGATATACTTTAGAGGCGATAGGTAGAACATTTGTTTACCCCATGGGAATTTATTCCAAAAAATATACTTCGCTACAACAATTGCCGGAAAAGGCAGTAATCGCCCTCCCCAATGACCCCAGCAATGAAATGCGAGCACTGCAATTATTGGAAAAAGCACAATTGATTACCTTAAAACCGACTGAAAATACGGGTCTAAAAGATATTGCAACAAATCCACATCACCTGCAATTCAAGGAAATGGATGCCGCACAATTGCCAAGAGTTTTACCCGATGTGGATGCAGCAGTAATCAATACAACCTTTGCCTTGCCTGCAGGTCTGAATCCTTCACGTGATGCTTTATTTACTGAAGATAAGAACTCACCTTATGCCAATATCATCGTCATTCGCAGTAACACTCCTAAAAAAGAACAACTGGAGCTTTTTGTTAAGGCATTAAACTCTGAAGAGGTTAAAGAAAAAGCTAAAACTTTATTTGGAGACTCCGCTATTCCTGCCTGGTAGAATCTATTTAGATTTTTTATATAACCCGGGTGAAGGCAAAGCCGTCACCCGGGGTTTTAAAATAGGTTTCCTTTGTTCCAATCCTCATCGTACCGCTCTCGCGAACATCAACATATATTGGGTGACCATCAAATTAACAGAAAGAAGACATTGTCATTCCTGTGAGGGCAAGAACTCATCCATGATGAAGCACATTGCCAATATAAAAACGGATCCCCTACTCGAGGATGACAGAATTACTTGCAAATTGAGTAAAATGAAATAGTAAATGCTCTTAGCTTGACAGCCATAGCATACAGCTCAGCCTGCGCTTGTTTTAAGCAAGATTAGCCGAGCATTTATCTGTTCATGTCATGCATAAAGCACAATAAGCGGTAAAAAAGAGCGATTTGTTTACCCAATCTTAACAATCCTTACCATTTAGGCCTAATCCTATCTTAATGAATAAGTGTTATACTTCATAAAAGTGTTATACTTTATAAAAAAGAGCTCCTGAGGTACCATTCTATGCCTTCATTTAGACAAGCATTTTATAATATATTAAAATCTAGAAGATTTTTGGATCAATTTAGTCCCGAAGAACAGGAAAGAATTTATCAAAAATACCGCGACTCTATTGGGTTAACTCAAGACGTAGCTAAAGACATGGGGGCTGGGGCTTTTAAGGCTCATGCTGATAAGCGAATCCAAGATTTTTCAGGTTTTAAAACACAAGTAGGTTCAGAAAAGGAAGATACCTTTGCAAAACTAATCCAAGGAGATGATCCTGCTGAGAAAAAAGAAGTTAGAACAAAACTCGAAGGACTATTGAAACCTCAAAAGTTTTATACAGACGCTCAAGAAACATATAAAGATTCAATGGAGTTCTTTAAAAAACGGGTCAACCAAATCCCTGAGCTTTCCGTAGAGCAAATTCGAGGCTATCTTGAACAAATTAATCAGAGGGGTAGAAAAGCGATAGAAGCTCAGCAAAAAAAAGAACTAGAAGATTTTAAAGCTGAACTTAATACCCCTGAATTTTCAAAAAAAATCGAAAAAGCCTTAGGCAAAACTCCTGATGAAGTAGAAAAAATAAAAAAAGATTTAATAGCAGAGATGGAAAAAAACCATACAGATCAACTTACTGCATTTAACGACTCGGCAAAAGCAAACCTGACTATACTCGATAAAGCCTCTGCTCTTGAAAAAAAACGTCTTATCTTCACTGGTCAATTGGAAAGTTGGCAAGATCAACTCAGCTCCTCCCAAAGAGATGAAATGGAGCGGGAAATGGCACTGGCAAGGGCGGAGAGTCTTAAAAGACGAGGTATGGAAGCGCCAACTAGAAATACACGCGCTTATGTAGATTGTGAAAAAGGTACAATCTCCGCCATAAATCCAGAAGATTTAAATTTTATCATTTCCTTATCAGGTAAAAAGCTGCACCATACCAAAGGGAAAGATGGCGAACCCGGTCTTTGGACTGCAACTATGCCATCCCGCATCTTATCTCCCTTTTACTATTTAAGTAATAAAGAATTGCCCAAGGTAGACATGTTGACTATGGCTCAAGCAGTAAGAGCCTCTGGCTTTGATTCAATCACCATGACTATTAATTTCGAAGATGAGAAGACTCGAAAACAAAGAGCAAGACAAGCTTATGAAGCGGCACTCGAAGCAGGCTTTGAGCCAGGTCCACTACCTGGAGAAGAAAAGAAAGATGAAAAAGAGCAAGTAAGAGGTATTCATCTAAAAGATGGATCTGGCAAGGAAATTAAGCCCGAAGAAATCTTCTCTGCTAGCGAGTTGAGGTTACTTCATGAAAAAGCAGCTGAAAAACGTCAAAAAATTAGTAACTTACTTAAAGATGCGCCTCGACAAGAACCTTCAGAAAAACTCACTCAGCAATATCGCAAAGAAATCGATGATGGCAGGGTTCTGGCAAGAATGGCAGGTAAAACGCAGAAAGAAATAGAAGATGAACAAGAAAAAGTACATAAACAAGAAGCTGAGCACGAACAAGTGGTAAAGGGTATTACCGGTTAACTACAAATCCTGGTTTTTTGATTTTTTAAATTAAACCAGGTATTCACGCTTCGATCACTTCTCAAAACATGGTCAAAAAATTCCACTATTCCCCCAACTTAATTTCTGTTATTTTATAAGATTAACTACGGGTTAGGCTAAGGAGATAGCTATGGATACTCGTGAATTTGAAGAAGACGTGAACGACATGGAAGAGTTGGGTGTTGATACACTCCTACCTTCGGAAACAAATCCTTCAACTAAATTGGAACGAAGAAGAAGAATAGAAGACTTATTTGAAGAAAAACGCCTCCGAGAAGAACTCGCGGAATTTGGTTAGTATTGTAGCCTGGGTGCAGCGCAGCGAAACCCGGGAGAAATAGTCCTGAATCCCGGGTTTCGCTGCGCTGCACCCAGGCTACAATTGCCGCAAATTAGAAAAATAAATATCAAACCGTACTGTTTTTCCCTCTATAGCTGCATTTTCAGGCAATAAAGGTTTTATTTTTTGCGGCCATTTTACTACTACTTTTTGCTTCGTCCGAGTTATCGCCAATTGAATGAGTTCGAGTGCGTCTTCATCAGCACCGATTATTTGTTGTAATGCTTGCATTTCTTTTTTTACCAATGCCGATTTACTACGTTCCGGGTGCATGGGATCAATGTAAATAACGTCAGGGTAGTCTTGTTCTGCTAAGGAGCTCAAATAGGAATAAGCATCCCCAGCATGAAGTATCAAATGCAGTGGATGTTGCTCTAACTCATTTCTGCGAATTAAAGCATCTGACAATAAAGAAGCCATAACAGGATGACGTTCAAACATTAATACTTCAGCACCAAAACTGGCTAAAATGGCGGAATCGCGCCCCCAACCCGCAGTTGCATCAATAATTTTAAGGCCGGGAGAAGGTTTGCAGGCACGGACTAATCCTTGCTTTTTCCCCTCAGATTTTCTTTTACTCCAAAAAGCGGCACCGAACTCAGCAGAGATTGGGGAAAAACCAGCTATTTTTAATGACAGTTGATTTTCAGTAACAAAGAGACAAGCACTTGCATTTTTGTCTAAAATAAAATTCAATTGTTTTGCAATTGCCTTTGCTTTATCGTGTAGGTCTTCATGCTCATAACCTACAGCTGAAATATTCAACATATTTAAACCACAAAAAATATAAAATTGTAGAATTGTAGCCTGGGTGCAGCGCAGCGGAACCCGGGGTTGAGCGTTTTATCCATCCCCATAAATCCCGGGTTCCGCTGCGCTGCACCCAGGCTACGTACTGTATTACCCAATCTGTAATAAAGAAATATCCGCAACTCCTTGCAACAACTCCTGCAATCGTGCCAGAAGTGCTAAACGATTAGCTTTTATTGCTGGATTCTCCACCATGACCATTACTTTATCAAAGAAAAGATCTACCGGTTCTTTCAGGCTGGCAAGTAATTTAAGTAGTAGTCCATAATCAGCAGAGCGATACAAAGGTTCTACCGCTCGTGCAATTTGATTAATATGAACATATAAAAACTTCTCCGGTTCCTCTTCAAAAAGTTGTTCATTAACAGCTGACAAACTTTGTCTGCCTGCTTGAGAAAGCAGATTATTCACGCGCTTGCATGCAGCAGAAAGAGAAGCTGCTTCCGGCAGTTTCACAAACAATTGCAGCGCACTCAAACGCTTGTCCAAATCATACAGCCAATCCTCTTGGCGAGCTCGTACCGCATGTACCAAATCAATACTCAGTCCTTGGCTTTGGTAATGAGATTGCAAACGCTCCAGAATAAAAGATTTCAATTCACTCTGTAAATTAGGCTCAATAGTTATCAGGTTGCCATAATGAATAATTGCTTGTTCAATTAATGTGCTTAAATTGAGTTGTGCTGGTGTTGCAATAAGTAAACGGACAACAGCTAAAGCATGACGACGTAACTTAAACGGATCTTTTACCCCTGAAGGCTTTTGCCCTATACCAAAAATACCAACCAAAGTATCGATCCGGTCTGCTAAAGATAATGCCAACCCCAAATCAGACTCAGGTAAACTGTCCGCAGCAAAACGCGGCATATATTGTTCATTTAAAGCTTGGGCAACAATTTGATCCTCGCCATCATTGAGGGCGTAATAATATCCCATTAATCCCTGCAACTCAGGAAATTCACCAACCATTCCTGTCAACAAATCACATTTGCTTAACTGCGCTGCACGTTGTGCCTGTTGTATGTTCAAATGCATAGCAGGGCTTAAATAAGTCATTAACGCCTCAATCCGTAACGCTTTATCCTGTAAACTTCCTAGTTTGGCTTGAAAAACAACGTGTTCTGTACCCGAAATACGCTGACTTAAAGGCAGTTTTTTATCTTGTCGAAAAAAGAATGCTGCATCACTTAAACGCGCTCGCATCACTTTTTCATTCCCTAAAATAACTTGTTTTGGATTGCTACTGACAATGTTCGAAACCGTAATAAAATGGGGTAGCAATTTCCCTTGGTTATCCTTTAAAGCAAAACATTTTTGATGTGATTGCATTGAAGCAATTAAAGATTCAGCAGGAACCTCAAGAAATTCTTTTTCAAAATCAGCCATTAAAGCCTGAGGCCATTCGACAATTGAAGTCACTTCATCAAGCAAATCTTCGGGCATGATTACTGTAGCCTGAATGGACGCTGCTAACTCTTCAATTTGTTTTTTAATCATTTGCTTTCTGGTTGCAAAATCAGCAATAACAAAAGCTTCCTTCATTTGTGATTCATAACTTTGTGCCGAGTTAATTACGACGTGTTGTGGATGATGGAAACGGTGTCCTCTACTGTTACGGTCACTTTGAATTCCCAAAAGAGTATGCTCAATTACCTTGTCACCATACAGCATTACAACCCAATGCACAGGTCGCGCAAACTCTTCATCTCCTGCTCCCCAACGCATGGGTTTAGCAATCGGCAAAGCAGTCAAGGATTGACTAATTAAAGCCGGTAGCAAATCTTTGGTTTTATTACCTTGGCTTTGCGTTTCATAGACAATCCAATCCCCTTTTTCTGTTTCTATTCGGGAAAGTTGTTCCACTTCTACACCACATGATTTGGCAAAGCCAAGTAAAGCAGGTGTTGGTTTGTCCTCTTTATCGTAAGCAGCAGCTAATGCAGGGCCTCGACGGGTAACAATCTGGCTTTTTTGCTCTTCTTGCAAATCAAAAATAGTAATTGCGATACGCCTTGGTGTTGCAAAACGCTTTACTTGTCCATAGCTTAATTGTGCTTTATCCAATGCAGCCAATAATTGATTAGCAAACTCATCAGCCAAAGGCCAAACTGAACCAGAAGGCAACTCTTCACAACCCAATTCAAAAATAAAATCATTGACCATCACACACCTTCTGGTTAAGCATAGGAAAACCCAAAGCTTCGCGTGCTTGATAATAAGCCTGCGCTACTGCTCTTGATAAATGCCTTACGCGTAAAATATAACGCTGTCTTTCAGTAACGGATATCGCTTTGCGAGCATCGAGCAAGTTAAATGAGTGGGATGCTTTAATTACCATTTCATAAGCAGGAAGTGGTAATTGTAACGCGATCAGTTTTTGTGCCTCACTCTCATAATAATCAAATTGTTTAAATAATTCTTCTACATTGGCATGTTCAAAGTTATAAGCGGACATTTCCACTTCATTTTGATGGAACACATTACCATAAGTTATTGTGCCATTAGCAGTATTGCTCCAGGGAAGATCAAATAAATTATCCACTCCTAATATATACATTGCCAAACGTTCCAAACCATAAGTCAATTCACCAGTGACCGGCGCACACACCAAACCACCTGCTTGTTGGAAATAGGTAAATTGGGATACTTCCATACCGTTTTGCCAAACCTCCCATCCTAAACCCCACGCGCCTAAAGTAGGCGACTCCCAGTTGTCTTCAACAAAACGAATGTCATCTGCTAAAGGATCCACTCCCAGTGCACGTAAGGAATCCAAATATTTATCTTGTATATCTAGAGGAGAAGGCTTGAGCACTACTTGAAATTGATAATAATGTTGTACACGATTTGGGTTATCCCCATAACGACCATCAGTAGGTCTTCGGGAAGGCTGTACATAAGCAGCCGACCAGGGTTCAGGCCCTATTGCCCGCAAGAAAGTGGCCGGATGGAAAGTACCCGCACCAACTTCCATATCAAAGGGTTGTAAAATGACACATCCTTGAGCAGCCCAATATTGCTGCAAAGTGAGAATAATATCCTGAAATGTAGATGGTTTTGTCATGAAGATCTCAACATATTCTAGGTAAAAGCCGAAACCCGAATCTCGGGAGTTGTTTGCAGAGAAGAGGTATTCCCGGGTTATGGATTCCCCTTAACCCGGATTGCTACGGTACTTATGAATTACCTGCTGCTTTCTTAATTAATTCTTGTAGCGACTCTTCACTGGCAGCACCAGGTATAAACGAGGGCTCAGAACCTTCTTTAAATTGACCATTTGGAGTTGAGGCAACTATAAACGCAGGAGTCCCCATCAGATGTAACTTTTCTGCTAATTCACGGTTTGCGTCTAAAATAGCAGTTACTTCTTTGCTTTGCATATCTGTCTTAAATTTTTTCATATCCAAACCTAAAGACTTAGCAGTAGACATAATGATTTGATCATTTAAGCGTTTGTCGATAGAAATCAATGCATTATGCATGGCTTGATATTTACCTTGCATACCAGCTGCTAAAGCAGCTCTAGAAGCTAACTCAGAGCTCTTACCAAAAATTGGGAATTCTTTATAAATAACACGCAAATCACTGTCTTTCTTAATCAGGCTGTCAATAATTGGTGACATTTTTTTGCAATGAATGCATTGATAATCAAAAAATTCTACTATAGTCACATTACCTTTTGGATTACCTACAATCGTAGTTTTGCCCAGGAATAATTGATCTGTATTTTCTTTAATTGCAGATTGGGCTTGCTGCTGCATATTTTGTTGTTGTTTTTGTTGCAGAGCTTGTGACGCTTCCAAAAGCACTTCTGGATTTGCTACTAAATAGTCATGCACTACTTTTTCGATTTCTTTTTTTTGTGCATCAGACATAGGAGTTGTATTATTGGTATCTGCTGCCATAATTGCAGGTGATACTAAAGATGCTGTCAGCGCTCCTACTGTTAATAAATTTGTAAATTTCACACAGTTCCCCTTTTATTTAATAGTTAACATAATACCAACAACTTTCCAATCGGCACCCTAGCATCCGCTTGCAGAAAATTCAATAGTTCGTATGTTATTGCATAATTTTTATATCAACAAAATCCGAGAGATTATAATGCCTTACTGCAGCTAATATGTATGTAGTAAAAAACTAAGTAGCTTAAAAAGTATATCCTAATCTAACTAACATTTCATCAAGTCAAAATAAATAAAAAAATGCCAGATTGCCTTATAAATAAATATTGTATCTAAACATGAAAAAAGATGGATAAATAATTCCAGTATATTTAATCGTAAGAACCTAGTATTTTAATAAAGCGGGCTATTAAAAAAATAATAAAATTAAGGAGAAAACTTGTATGGCTTTACGGATCACAATTCCTGGTATGGCAATGATTTGTCTGTATTCTTCATTAACTACGGCTGGCGAGTCAGGTATTCAATCCATTTCTTCATCTGGTTTAAGACCCATGGCAGCAATTTTAGGTGGTTATGCCAACATTAATGCAGGTTCATCAGCAACCTATCTAGGGACAGATGACGATGTTTTTACTTATCATAACTCTGGAGGAAAAAACTCAGGTTTTATAGGAGCTTTTCTTGGCGCAGAATACCAATTGCCATACTCCGGATTTTTTCTTCAGGGAGGACTGGAATATAATTATTTTTGGCCCATATATGTCAGCGGTACTCATACGGTAGGCATAGAACCCGATACCTCAACGCTTTATACATATCAATATCGGTTCGAAACCCAGCAATTGCTTGTTTCTGCAAGATTACTAGGCACTGTTTATGAGCGATTTCATCCTTATTTAGCAGCAGGAATCGGGGCTGCCTTTAATAATACAAGCAACTACAGCACTGCAACAAATGAGACAGGTAGCATTAACCTCACCCCAATTTTTACAGATCATTCACAGACTCAATTTGGCTATAATCTGGGGGCAGGAATAGATACCAACATTAATCAACACTGGCGTTTTGGTGTAGGATACCGATTCAGTGGTTTTGGTAATGCTTCTTTAGGTCGTGGTGAAGTAGTCTTTGATGATTATCATGCACCAGTTCCATTTAAAGTAGGTGCGAGCAGTACTTATGCAAATCAGTTCATTGCTCAACTTAGTTATCTGGCCTAATTCATAGAAGATAGGAAAATTATTATGGACAAAAAACACAATATTTCTTTATCGCGCATTTCATGTGCCCTGCTTTCAGTAGTTGTCTCCAGCCAGGTATTGGCAGCCTCCAATTTAACAATTAGCCCAACACCAGGAACGACAATTCCAACCACAATTTATCCTGGAAGTACCGTCTATGCTTTTTATACTGTAACAAATAATACCCAATCCGCATTGAGTAATTATTCATTGCAAGGTTTGCCTGCCACAGTGAAACAAAATACAACCTACAGTGGCTATTGTGCTAATCCAGTAAATCTTGCAGCCCATGCCAGCTGCATTATGGAGCTTGATATTACTGGAGAAACCGTTTCAAATTTTGCTCTTTGCCGCGGTTCAAGTTGCACTACTGCTACGACACCTTTGTATGTACTTCGAGCTACGACGCCTATGCCTTTAGTTGCTCCCGGGGCATATGATTATCAAGCAGGCGGGTTTGATTATCAAGCAGGCAGGTTCTTTACTGCTCCAGCCCCAGTTTCTCGTCGTATTGGATATCCCTTAGTTGCAACAAGTTTTAATAATGGATTAAGTTGGTTGTATACCTTATCAAATAATACTGCCCAAGTTCCTGGTGGAATGAGTGAAGGGGCACTCAACAGCGCACATTGCGTTGGCACTATGTGTATTGCTTCAGGTGCTTATATAAATAGCGCAGGTTTGACCTATCCTTTAATCGCCAGCAGTACCAATGGTGGTGTCAATTGGACATACCCAGTCTCCAGTTCTCCGGCACTTCCTACAGGGGTTTCGCAAGCGCAATTTGCTACATCATCCTGTTATGGCAATACCTGTATTGCTGTAGGAGGCTACCAGTTTGGCCAAACTCCCATTCCTACCCTTAAACACGCAACAACTCCATTAGCCGCCACTCGTTTAGGATATCCCTTATTAGCAATGAGTACAAATACGGGTATCAATTGGTCGTATGTTATGCCAGGGGCTTTAGCTGCACCTAGTAATGGCGCTATCTTTACCGGCGCAAGTTGCAGTAGCAAGAGCTGTGTTGCCTCAGGTTCTTATAGTGACATTGATGGGGTTGTTTATCCATTATTAGTTATTACTACGGATAAGGGCGCTCATTGGTCTTATAAAATTGCAAAAAGCTATCCACAACTACCCAGTGATTTTGAGACTAGTTTTAACAGTAGAGGTGGTAACTTTAATGATTCAAGTTGCAGTGGTTATTTTTGTGCTGCAGCAGGTTCTTACACTGCATTAAATGCCAGTGGTAATCAGATAATATATCCCTTATTAGCATCCAGCAGTGATGGTGGAACCAGTTGGTCTTATACGATTACCAGTAGCAATCTGCCACCCAATTTTAATTCCACAGGCGCGGTTCCAAATCCCTTCCCTAGCGGCCACTTCAACAGTGCGAGTTGCAGTGGAATGAATTGTATCGCTGCAGGTTCATATAATGTATATAACCCTTCAGCGGATATAAATATTCAATACCCAATGCTCGCTTCAAGCCTTAATGGCGGAATCAGTTGGACTTATCCGATTAACAACGGAAATCCACCACCAAATTTTGATGCAGATGGGTCTCGTCTTTCCCCAGGAGGTCAATTCAACAGTGTTTCTTGTAACGGAAACATCTGTATTGGTGTAGGATCTTATTTCGCCTATGAAAGCAGTTCTGGCCAAGATGTCAGGTATCCTTTTTTGGCGCTTAGTACAGATAGCGGTGCACATTGGTCGTATAAAATTACGAACACCATGCCTCAACTGCCTAATGATTTTGATATGAATGGAGGTGGTTATTTTGACAATGCATACTGTAATGGTAGCGCGTGTATCGCCTCAGGCGCATATTTTACAACAGGGCGAACCCAGTCCGCATTATTGGCAAGCAGTAATGATGGCGGTATTACATGGGTTTACACTGTCAGTAGTAATAATCCACCGCTTCCTATCGGAACCACATACCAAAACTCTCGATTCATGGGCAAATCGAACCTTACTGCCAGAACTTTTGCTTTAAATGCAAAAAATAGGGAATTAAAATAGTTTAACCAAGATATACTTAGCCTGAGCGAAAATAAACTTCGCTCAGGAGATTAAAACCTCCAAAAAGTCACTTCTTCGCTTTATTCGAGCTTTATTTACTACCCTATTTCGATAGCTAAATTAGCATAGGCTAAAACAAGCCATTTAACACCATGCTCACTAAACCTCACTTGAACGCGAGCGTGCGCACCGCTACCTTCTACTGCTAATACTACCCCTTGACCAAATTTTGCATGGGTCACACTTTGGCCCAAAGACAATCCCGAGGTTTCTGGCGCAATGGAAGGTTTTCGAGATATGACTGGTTCTTGAAATTTCGCCTTGATATATGAATTTCATCCAGTAATTCCTAAGGTAGTTCCCTTAAAAATCGTGAGTGTCGATGATATTTTTCTCGTCCGTATTGTCGTCTTATTTCAATATAAGATAGAGCGACATGAGTTTATACTGTCAGTAGTAATAATCCACCGCTTCCTTGTTGGAGCTACGTACCTAAGCTCTCAATTCATAGGCAATCAGACCGTACTGCCGCAGCTTTTAATTTAAATGCAAAAAAATAGAAAATTAAAGTGGAGTTTTGGTTTTTACCCAAGCGGTAATCATGCATGTCAATATCTAGTAGCCTTGTTACTATGCTGAATTCAAAAAATTTAAGTCAGCAGAAATAAAAGAACTTTGCATCCAAGCTGTTGTAGGTAACAACGGCTTGGATACGGCACTGCCAACAACTTAGTACGGTTTAAATGTAGGACTAATAATCAATGCCCCTGTAATGTCTCCTGCCAGAAAACGAAAGGCATTGTACTCGGATGAGACGCTGCCAAAGGAAACAGTGAATGGAAAATTAACCCTCTTTGTTGTTTGTGTTAATTGCCAAGTCGAATTTACTCGTGCATAACTGCGAATATGGAAAGAACTTCTTTGATCTAAAGCAGCAAGTTTCGCCGCAGTATTGCTGCTGCCAATAGCTCTTTGGAAGCCAACTACTTCAAATTGATTTTGCTGATTCAGTAGGACACTAAGATAACCATCTACACCATCATCTTGAATTAGTGTGACCGGAATTAGAAAGTTGGTTTCGCCTGGATTACTCGGAGTTGCATCATCTGGGATAAACAATACAGGCACTCCATTCAGTAATGGCCAACTATTCAAGTAAGGAGTTTTAGGAAAACTAATATTCCAATCGGTCCCAACCGGTATTGCCGTAATGCCTTGGTACTGAATACTGGAATAACAGGGATTGGCAGGCAGAGGATTATTGTTAGAATCAAGCAAATTGGTGCAACTTTCATTACCTACAGCCGCATAAAGTTCATTATAATCATTACTTAACCTTGCAGTATAATTTGTTCCATCAAACGCCAAGTCCGAAAGTATCGCTACCAATGAATTTAGATTATTTAGGTAGAAGGTGCGATAATTACCTACTAAATTAACATACAATTGCGAGAAAAAATTAACTCCATTTATAGAGGTTACTTGTGGATATTGAGTTTTATACTGCGCTAAAATTGATGGGAAATAAACGGTTAATCCATAAGAGTCTGCGCGATCGAAACTATTTTTATAATATAAAACCGCTTGATTTACTGCAGAGATCACGACTTGTGATGCAGTACTTAGGTTTATATCGGAAGGAAATTGGTTACTGATTCGTTGCACAAACTCCACAAGGTCCACTAAATCAGTACTGCGATTGTCCCAAACAGAAGTATAATAATCAGCTGCTTTAAAACGATTTTTTGCAATTAATTTCCAGTTCGTAGTAGTCGTTGTATAAGGGCGAAGAGCAACGGCGAAATTTGTCATTGCCATCCTTAGATTTGATAGCTCACTCGTATCTATTAATGACAAAGTAGTAGATTCTCCTTCATTTTGCTGAGTATAACCATCAATAATCACCCGCCCAATCTCGTTTCCATTCGCATTTGGATATGCATTTAAATAGGCTAGAAAAGTATCATATTGCCAGCCACTACCTGGCTCTAGGTCTTCTGAGCCAATAAAATAATGCGTATTGGGGGCAAAACCAGATGCCGTTTCAGCATTACCCATCAGACAAGCGTCAAACCCGATGATTTCGAAAAGATTACCTGTTTTTGTTGTCACATTATTAATGACAGAAGCTAAGCTATTGATGGCAATTGCCGGTGGTAGCCTGTTTTCATCGCCACCATATCCACCATTAGGACCACCACCATGGTTCCAAAAAATAGTAATGTATCGTTCTGCCGGGTAATTTGCCAAGCCCCATTCCAAAAAATCTTGGATTACATTAGGTGCTGCCATTGGCACACTACCCAGATCTTTTAACTCAACCAGGGAGCCAGGATAAACTATTTGTCGCTTTACAGTTAAATAACCAGGAGAGTCAGCCCCTCCTGTTTGCACTATAATATTAATATTTTCAGTTGAACCCACTTTTTTCATTTGATTTATGTTAAATGTGGCATACTGATATTTTCTTTCTAAATCCGACCCAATAATGTAAACAAAAACAGTATACTTGGCTTTACTCACCTTTAATTTTATTGGGCTAGTTAAAGGAGCGCGACCACCATAATTGATACTTAAACGCCGATTTATGTTGGCGGTGGCATTTTTAATAGTGACGCTAATTGCACAACTACCATTAGGAGGCAAACTACTGCCGCAGGTAGTAGTCGTTTGAGTGACTGATGGGGGTTGAATATCTCCATCATTGACTATCTGAATATTGCGAATGGGTAAACTACGACGGACTACATTATTATGAATCACGTAGTTTAATGTTTGTTGTTGACCAATCGCGATATTGTGAATTGTTGGTACAGAAGTAAATGAAACTGGAAGTTCAGCCCAACTTGCAGCAGAACAAAGTAGTAATAAACTTAGAGAACTATAAATTCGCATCATGCACCTTTATATGAAATTAAGCTAAATAATGGATACCCAGCAACAGGGCATGGGACTCAATGGAGAAGGTGGGCGCACTGATCATAACTGCCTCACCGTTTAAAAGGCCATCATTGCTTGCGGCTATATGTCCATAATCGGTATAAAGATAACCCAATGAATAAGACAGATGCTCAGTATAATGAAAGTTAATACCAGTACCTACATTAGCAACAAGTTGTGATGTATTCTTTTTAGATAAAGATAACCCACCACCCAGCTCTTCTTCATTAGGAAAATCGTGATAGCGTAAACGTGACCATCCTTCCCCAATTCCCCCTATGAGATACAATGAAACGTGTTTATAAGTTAGAACATCTAATGACAATTGAGCTAAAAGCCGTGTGTTTTCAAAATAAAGTTGATACCGATAATTATCTAGGTTGGTTTGTTCAAATTGATAGACATTCCCATCGGCAATGTTGTCTAAAAATCCACTGTAACGAATAGCTAATCCGACCGCAAAAGCATTAAACCAAACTGAATTATTAACCAAAAAGGGCCTCTTATAATAAACCCCAAAACCTAACTCACCTGTCGTATTCGCATGCCCTTGACTTAAATTATCTGTTTCAATATCTGTAGGTGTTATGGTTGTCTGAGGAACATTAAACCAGCTGGGGCCACCTTCTAACACCCATTCAATACCTGGTTGTGCATTACTTATACCTGTACACGCAATAAAACATGCCATAATCGTTTTTTTATGAAATCGATACTTCCTTTTCATGTTCGTCCTTGGATCTCTGTAAATAAAAAAGCAATACTTTATTCTATTTCTTTGAAAATTAATACTTTTTTATAATGTCAGGAGGTTATTTGTCGTTCTGGCTTCTTAAATGGTGAATTCCTCCTGTATTATTCCTAATAGTTTAACCAGGATATGTTTAGCCTGGGCGAAAATAAAGTCTTCGCCCAGGAGATTAAAACCTCCAAAAAGTCACTTCTTCGCTTTATTCGAGCTTTATTTACTACCCTATTTCGATAGCTAAATTAGCATAGGCTAAAACAAGCCATTTGACACCATGCTCACTAAACTTCACTTGAACGCGAGTGTGCGCACCGCTACCTTCTACTGCTAATACTACCCCTTGACCAAATTTTGCATGAGTCACACTTTGGCCCAAAGACAATCCCGAGGTTTCTGGCGCAATGGAAGGTTTATTTCGAGATATAACTGGTGCTTGAAATTTCGCCTTGATACGAATTTCATCCAGTAATTCCTGAGGTAGTTCCTTTAAAAATCGTGAGGGTCGATGATATTCTTCTCGTCCGTATTGTCGTCTTATTTCAGCATAAGATAAAACGAGCTTGCGCATGGCACGCGTCATGCCCACGTAACATAAACGACGCTCTTCCTCCAAGCGTCCAGGCTCTTCTAAAGACTGTTTTCCTGGAAATATCCCCTCTTCCATACCTACTAAAAATACGATGGGGAACTCAAGACCCTTAGCAGCATGTAAGGTCATCAAGTGTACGTATCGCTCATGTTCTCCTGCCTGCATTTCTCCAGCCTCCAAAGAAGCATGTGCTAAAAATGCATTCACTAAAGGAATTTCTTCTTCTTCCTCTTGCTCATAACGAAATTGTTTTGCCGCATTGATTAATTCTTGTAAGTTATCCAGGCGGGACTCCGACTTGTCCCCTTTGATTTTGCTGAAATGAGCATACAATCCACTCAATTGAATCACTAGCGATAATTGCTCGTCCAATTCCATTGCTGCTGTATCATGTTGCAACTGTTCGATTAACCCGATGAATTTTGATAGTGCAGAACCTGCCCGTTGCGTCATTTCACCTGATTGCAATAATGTTTTTGCGGCATGCCATAAAGAGCATTGTTCTGATTTGGCATAATAACGCAGATCATCAAGCGTTTTTTCACCAATACCTCGAGTGGGGAAATTAACGACTCGCTCAAAAGCAGTATCATCATCGGGATTAACCAATAAGCGTAAATAAGCCAAGGCATCTTTTACTTCCGCACGATCAAAGAAACGTACTCCACCATAAATACGATAGGCAATGCCCGCGCGTAGTAACGCTTCCTCTAAAACCCTGGACTGGGCATTGGAGCGATATAGAATAGCAATTTCATCAGCACTTATGCCCTGATTGATCTCCATCATAATTCGTTCACAGACAAAGCGCGCTTCATCAAGCTCGTTAAAAGCACTGTAGACCAGAATTTTTTCTCCAGTAGCTCCATCTGTCCACAAATCTTTTCCCATCCGTGAATTATTATGTGTAATTAATGCATTTGCTGCATCAAGTATCGTTGCTGTTGAACGATAATTTTGTTCCAACCGAATAATTTGTGTATTTTTAAAGTCATGAGCAAATTGCTGAATATTCTCCACCTTGGCTCCACGCCAGCCATAAATGGATTGATCATCATCGCCTACGGCTAAAACAGCAGCGTGCTCACCAGCAAGAAGACGTATCCATGCATACTGAATTGTATTGGTATCCTGAAACTCATCGACCAATATTGCTTGAAAACGTTGACGATAATGGGCAAGAATTTCTGGGTTATCGCGCAATAACTCGTGGGTTCGCAATAACAATTCCGCAAAATCAATCACTCCCGCTGTCCGACAGGCTTGCTCATACGCACTATAAATGTTGAGCAATGTTTTACCTGGCCCATAAGACAAAGTATGTACGTGTTGAGGTCGTATCCCTTCATCCTTGCGTCCATTAATAAAGGATTGGGCCTGTTTTACTGGCCATTGTTCTGCGTCAAGATTTAATGAGCCAATTACTCGCTTTATTAAACGTGCCTGATCTTCAGAATCTAAAATATGAAATAGCTCAGGTAAATTAGCTTCTTTATAATGTCGGCGGAGCAAACGATGACACAGACCATGAAAAGTTCCAACCCATAATCCTAAAACAGGGGTACTTAACATACTGTTTAATCGAGTCCTCATTTCACCAGCAGCTTTATTAGTAAAAGTTACTGCAAGTATCCCATGCGGCGAAATATGCTCTTCTTCAATGAGCCAGGCAATGCGACTGACTAAAACTTTCGTTTTACCACTTCCAGCCCCAGCGAGGACCAGCGTATTACCGAGCGGGGAAGTAACTGCTTCATGTTGTCGTTCATTCAATCCTTTAAGAATTGCAGCAAGTGTCATAAATAAATTCCAGGAAAAATAGATGCTGTATTCTATTAATAGATCCTACTTTCTCGCAAGCAAAAGAAAATTGGAGCTATACTCACTATAAGTATAAACCTTGTTTTAAAGTGAATACTTATTGCTTTCAAACGCTTCCCAGAGCAAAATAAAACAATATGCTAAAAACATAACTTCCTAAAAGGACTAAAATGCACTCGCTCTATCCATCAATTAAACCTTATGCGCAACATGAATTAAAAGTCAGTGAACTGCATACACTCTATATTGAGGAAACAGGAAATCCAGAGGGACTGCCTGTTGTGGTATTACATTCAGGCCCGGGAGCCTCTTCTGGGGATGGTTACCTTCGACGTTTTTTTGACCCACAGCATTATCGGATTATACTTTTTGATCAACGCGGGTGCGGGCGCTCCACTCCTCACCTGGAAATTCGTGAAAATACGACCAGTTTATTATTGGATGATATCGATGCCATCAGAGATTTTTTAGGATTATCTGAATTTGTATTGTCTGGAGGAGGTTGGGGTTCTTTGCTTGCATTACTTTATGCTCAAAAATTCCCCCAACAAATTAAAGCCTTACAACTGCATCAAATTTTTTTAGGAAGACAACAAGATTTTGATTGGTTTTATAAGCATGGTGCCAGCCTGGTTTATCCTGATTATTGGCAAGAATTTATTAGTAGTGTCCCTGAAAGCATGCTGGATCAAATTCCCAAATATTATGCCAATTGCCTGCAAGGCCCTAATGAACTGGCGCGCATGAGTGCAGCAAAATCATGGGCTTTATGGGAAGCACGTTGCAGCAGTTTGCAACCTCACTTATATGTTATTGATCAATTCAGTGATCCTCATTTTGCTCTGGCTCTTGCAACATTGGAATCCCATTACATCAACAATCATTTTTTCATTGAAGAAAATCAAGTAATAACTAATGTCCATAAAATAAGACACATCCCGACTTATATCGTACACGGTCGTTTTGATTTAATTTCTCCGCTCGCTGGTGCTTTTGAGCTTCATCAGGCAATACCGGCTTCCAATTTAAGAATAGTTCGTGATGCGGGACATTCGGATAGAGAATCGGGTATAATTGATGCCCTAATTTATGCGAGTAAAGAAATTTCCAAACAAGGACTTGATGCATGTTGATTGTAATTCAAAGAGTAACACACGCCCGAGTAGATATTGATGGTGAAACAGTTGGAAAAATAGATCAGGGGCTTTTGATACTTTGTGGATTTGAACCCGATGATACGGAACATAATATCAATAAAATGCTAGATAAGTGCATCAATTATCGTATTTTTAGCGACAGCCAAGGTAAAATGAATTTAAGTCTTAAAGAAGTTCAAGGTGGTTTATTATTAGTACCTCAATTTACTTTAATAGCCGAAACTCAAAAAGGATTACGCCCCAGTTTTTCAAATGCGGCACCTCCTGAACTGGGGCGACAATTATTTGACAATCTCCTGACGCGAGCTGCTCAATTATATCCTCATACACAAAGTGGATGTTTTGGTGCCGATATGCAGGTTCATTTGTGCAATGATGGCCCCGTGACTTTTTTGTTAAAATTCTAATATTAACGCTTTAAAGCAACGACCTACTATGATTGTTTGCAAGAACATCAAACTCGTGTAACATCTTTCATTAAGTTAAATAATAAAAAAAATCATGCGATTAATTTCAATAGTTATCAGTTTTACCAGTAGTATCGTTTTAACTGGCTGTGTGAGTAAGGGAACTAATCCCATTGATCCTTTTGAACCTTTTAACCGAAAAGTATATAAATTTAATACTGTCTTAGATAATACAATTTTAAGACCCTCCGCAAAAGTATATCGATCCGTCTTACCAGCGCCTGTTCGTAAAAGTATCAATAATTTTTATAACAACTTAGATCTTATTCCGACTGTAGGAAATGACCTTCTACAAGCTGAAGGCAAGTGGGCAATTCGTGACTCATGGCGATTCATTATAAACTCCTCTTTAGGTGTAGGCGGCTTATTTGATGTAGCCAAAACCTTTGGCTTACCCCCTCATTCGAATGATTTAGGGCTTACACTAGCCAAATGGGGCGATAAAAACTCTCCTTACTTGGTTCTTCCCTTGTTAGGTCCAAGTACTCTTCGAGATGGAGCAGGATGGTTATTCCAGTTTGCATTATACAGTCCATATGTTTACATTAATGAAGATGCTGTAGTTTACAGCCTGCTCGCTTTACGTACGGTAGATTTACGTGCGCAACTGTTAGATACTGATCGCATAATGGATGAGGCTTTGGACAAATATGCCTTCATGAGAGATGCCTACCTACAATATCGTAATCATCTTATCACCGGTACTCAACCAGATACTGGAACTTTGTATGTTGATGATAAAAAAGCAGATCAGGAAGCTGCTGCAGAAGTTGGTGGTGATTATGTTGATGAATAAAAGATAGATTCCTAGTTGCAATCAACTGAATCTTCTACACATCGCTGAAAAACTAGCCTCACTCTACTACTACATCCTGCGGCTTGTCCGCGGGATCTAGAAGATCTGCCTTCAATCACTGGCGCCACGAACGAATGGGGCAGAGCATAGGCAGAGAGGTGATCAAGAGACAGTTGCAAGCACCCAAGCTTGTAAACTGTTGTAATTTTCATCCAATAGTTGCTAAATATGGAAAGAAGAGAAAAAAGTACCCATTACCTCTATAAATTCTTCGCGCTCTTGTTGGTTTTTTCCAAAAAAAACCTCTTTATTGTCCCTTATTTTTTGAAAAAATCCATATAAAAATTCTTTCTTAATGGGTTCACTGTTTCGTTCAATTCCATTTTTAAGCTCCACTCTAATTACCTTATAATCCTCATCTAATAAAAGTGAATACTCCTCAAGTAAGATGATATCTTTTCCTAAGCCCTTATATTCATAATAAAGTTTCTCAAGTATTCCCCAATTACTACATAAAAATAATGTGACATCTTTGTGTTTCTCAAGATAAGTCAGCATCGGCATTAAATTACCTTGGGTTAACTTCATAAAGGCTTCAAGATATAATGCAAAGCGTGTTGTCAGACGATTATTAGCATCTCTATCAAAAATTGGATGAGTCCTTGTTAACAATGATCTGAAATATCTAGAAAAAGCCAAGATTGACTCTTTGTCTTGATAGCTTTCTATGTAAGAAAAAAGCTCACTCTGGGGATTAAAACTTCCTTGGATGACGTCTTTCATTAAATACATTTTTTTTAACAAATCGATAAGTGTCATAAATATAATCCCATCGAAATTTTATAAGCCATCATGCGTGCTATTTTTTGTATCATTAAACGGTGCAATTATTGGGTTAAAATATTTACGAAGAAGCTGTAGGGTAACGATTAAACAGAAGTCTAAAGCCCTCTTGTTTCAATTCCTATTGTCTGGATTTGTTGCCCTTCATTTAGTCTATATTTTATAGGTACGATTTACTGTTAGGCACGACATATTTTTTCAAGGCAGCGTAAAAAATCACCAGCAATATCGAGTTGCGTTTCTGTTTCTATTTCTCGAAGGCATGTCGGACTTGTCACATTGATTTCTGTTAAATAATCGCCAATTACATCAATACCAACAAAATATAAACCTTTAGCCCTTAGGGTTGGTGCTATTTGTTCGCAAATCCATCGGTCTCTTTCGGTAATGGGTACCACTTCGCCCCGTGCACCTGCGGCTAAATTACCTCGCAAGTCTCCTTCTGCAGGAATGCGTGCCAATGCATAAGGGACAGGTTCACCGTTAATTAATAAAATACGTTTATCCCCCGATTTCTTTATTTCATGGATATACCGTTGAGCAATAATGGTTTGCGTCTGATTTTTAGTTAAAACTTCCAAAATGACCGCCAGGTTTTTCCCTTGTTCCTCAACATGAAATATAGAATTTCCTCCCATTCCTTCCATTGGCTTAAAAATAACTTGTTTGTGCTCTTCCCAAAAAGATTTCAACCGTTTTATATTTCGCGAAACAAGTGTTGTTGGGCAGCACTGAGGAAAATTTAAAGTAAAAAATTTCTCATTTGCATCCCGTAAACCTTGTGGCTTATTCGCTACGAGAACCCCTTCACGCTCTGCGAGCTCCAGAAAATACGTGGTATAAATGTACTCTGTATTAAAAGGAGGATCCTTACGCATCAGAATGATGTCAAACTCACCTAAAGGTTTTTCCGATAAATTTTTAACTGTCGCCCAATCTTTACTGTGCACATCGCCTATGCTTAAATCATAAACTTGTGCAAAAGCACGCCCTTCCCTGCAGAATAAATCTTCTTGGGTAAAAACAACGCAAGACCAACCCAGCTCTTGTGCTCTCTTAAGCATAGCCAGAGTTGTATCTTTGTAGGGTTTTAATTGATGTAAAGGATCCAGCAATACTGCAAGTTTCATTATTCACCTCCAATTGCTGCAATTTCCCTTGCCGCAGCAAGTGCAGCCAATCGAGCAATAACCCCATAAACATAAAAACGATTAGACTCATCCAATTCAGTTAAATCATCACAAGGCATATTACACGCTTGAGCAAACGCTAAAGGTTCAAAGTGCATGCCTGGTGCATTCAGATTTTCATCAATACCGCGCTCTTGATGAACCCTATAAAATCCACCTACTACAAATTGGCCAATCATATAAACCACAGGCTCAGCAACAGAACCGTTTGGCATCGTTTCAAAAGTATATACACCCTCTTGGATAATTACCCTATCTACTTTGCGACCGCCTTTACTGGCTGACATTTTAGTCCGTTGCTTTCTATTTAATTGACGTACTTCTTCAGCCTCATGCACCATCATTACGCTCATGCCATAAGTGCCATTATCTGCTTTAATAACAACAAATGGCTTCTCTTTGATCCCATAGGTTGCATATTTATCGTTCATTAAAGTAAGAATTTTCTCTACTTCGATTGCTAATCTATCTATACCCTCCTGAGCCATAAAATCCAAACCCTCTAGGGCACTAAAATAAGGGTTGATTAACCAAGAATCCATACCTACTAATTCGGAAAATTCTGTAGCAATCTCATCATAAAAATTAAAATGGTTGGATTTTAATCGAGAAAACCAACCCAATTGGGCTGTAGGCCTTATTTTTTGCTGTATTCCTTGCAAAATTTCAGGAACCCCTTGGGACAAGTCATTATTCAGCATGAGAAAACATGGATTAAAATTGGCCAGACCTACTCGATCTCCCTGCCGTTGTATGGGCTCTAATAAAAGCACTTCTCCGCTGTCAAGGACAATTTCGGTAGGTTCTTTGAGCTCAGGATCTAAACTGCCGATACGAACCACAAATCCAGCTCTTGTAAAAATAGTTCGTAGTACACTAAGACTTTTTAAATAAAACTTATTTCGGGTATGACTTTCAGGAATCAGTAGAATTCTGGTACAGTCAGGAACATAATCAATTAATACCGATTGTGCCGCTTGAATACATAATGGAAGAAACTCCGGATTCAAATTATTAAAACCAGCTGGAAATAGATTAGTATCTACAGGCGCCAGTTTAAATCCAGCATGCCGCAAGTCAACAGATGAAGTTAATGGCGGAGGCGTCTCTTTCCATTGGTGTCTGAACCAAGCTTCAATAGCTGCTATTTGATTTAAAACAATTTTTTCCACATGAAACAATGGTCCAGAATGTGCTGTGGTCAAATGAGGAACAGGGATTTCATGAACATTCATGCTTTCTCTCTTTTTATTGTTTTCGATGATGTTACCGAGGTTAACACAGAAATAAAAGATCTTATTGATTTTCTGTTATTATATTGCAGCTTAGATTTTTATGCTCACTATAATCGTTAATTGCCTGATATTGCTAATGGAATAAGTTTTGTTGGGCATAAAAATCCAACTAACATTGATTGGACTTCTTCGGAAACTCTCCTCTGTAGAAGAGTTTCCGAAGAAATCCATTAACAAACTGAAGGAACTTTATTCATGATCAATGAGCTAGTGCAACAATTTTCCACGCAAATACAAACTTTTTTATATATCATGATGCTCATCAATGGTATTTTACATTTGATTTTTGCTGGTGCTGTCGCCCATGATGCAGGAAACATGAATCGAATGGGACAAAAACCAGTTTTGGTTTCCGCAGCTACCTGGGCATTTGCAACGTTAATTGGTGGTGTGATCACGGCAACAATTTATTGGTTGCTGCACCACTCCACCCTTACAAGACCGACAATCAGAGAGGTTCGCTATGACCAACCCTAATATTAAAACCATCGATGTGCATCAACTAAAAGAAATGATGGCAAATAATCCCAATCTTTGTTTAATTGACGTTCGTGAATTGGACGAGTGGCAAGAGTTTCATATACCTGGAGCACTGCATATTCCTAAAGACAACATTGCATCATCTATTGCAGCGATAATCCCCAATAAAGATCAACCTATTTATTTGCACTGCAAAGGTGGAGTGCGATCTTTGTTTGCTGCACAATCCTTAATGGATTTGGGATATCAAGAAGTTTATTCAGTAGATGGTGGTATTATCGATTGGGCAATGGCGGGTTACCCTATAGAGCAACAGAAAACATTTGAGCCCCAATTATAATTTTAAAATCTGTTTGCAACCTGAGCACAACAACAACTGTCTCTTAGTCACAAATTAAGAATCTTGGGGAAAAGGCAGTAAGCAGAACTCGGATGTTTGATACTGTAACAAATAATCTTGATTCTGCTTTTTATGTATCCATACTGCACATTTCATGGTCTAATTATGGTGGTGTATTGGTTGATGCCTGCTCTACAATAACCTCAGTGAGGCTTGTAGAAACAGTTTTCTCTGCAAATAGCCCTATACGGTTCTTTGTTTTTTTATCAGAGTCTTGCACCTGTTTTTCCCTAGTCTGTTCAATTTGTTCCAACTTGAAATTTGCTACTTTTTTAACCAAATCCTGCAGCACTTTTTCTACCTTATAATTCTTAATTTTTTGACTTGAAAAAAGCTGTTTACTTAAATCCAGATACCCTTTTCTTGGATCTGAATCTACATATACATGTTCATGCATAAATTTGCTTAGGGCATCATACATATCGAGCAAATTTTTGGAGTCAGGGAAATTTTCCAAGGTAAGATTGAGTGAAGCAGTTAATGCATTATATAAAGTACTGTTCTCGGGAGATAGGAAAAATGAAGTTACGGTCCCCTGATAACTATCAAAAATTTGCTCACGAATATAAAAAGCGGCTGCGTTGAGTATGCATGTTTTTTCTGGGTTACTGGATTTATCAAGACTGTTAAGAACTGCCAGTAAATACCTACATTGGATTGCTCGATCAGGATGTCTAATAGAAAGAGTCCGTAATGCTTTCGGTAAATTTTTTGCATCGAGCTTATGACTTTTTAATTCAGTTGCAATACTCTCCCTGATATACTTCGACAATGTATCATAGTCAACATACTGAAAACCCATTTCTGCTCTCCTTAAACTCCATGAATCGGGATTAGTAAAATTTACTTCAACAGGAAGTTTAAACTAATTCACAAAGCCAGTCATGCATTTTCTTTTTACTGCTTAATTAATTTTTAATCTTTAAAGTCAATAACATAGAGCACATATTTCTAACCATATCTGCAATTGATCAGAACTATTTTTCTGTTTTTAGTCGATGCAAAAAGACTTAAGAAATTGGGAGTAAAACTTTAAATTTACCTTTTTTGATTGCTTTTTACTGCTCTGTTGATTAATTTACACTTTTGTCCCCAGGGTAAGTTATGAAAAAATACACCTACTTCATTTTTCTTTTTCTAAGCTGCTTGAACAGCTACGCACAAATCAATCAACCTAAATTGGTTGTGCAACTGGTTATTGATCAACTACGCGGCGATTTAATCCAACAACATCAGCAGCAATTTGGTAATGGCGGATTTAATTATTTATTAAGTCATGCTATTGATTATCATAATACCCATCATCCACATGCTAACACAACAACATGTGCAGGGCATGCGACTGTAGCAACAGGAAGTTTTCCAGCCTTACATGGCGTCATAAATAATGAATGGTATGACCGAAAATCACAACAGCTGGTCTATTGCATGGAAGATTTAAAAACCAATATATTAAATACCCCTCATACACGCATTACGACTCCAGGACGTTCTCCTAAGAACTTATATACATCAACCTTAAGCGATGAAGTCATACTCTCCCAAAAAGGACGGGCCTTTGGGGTATCATTGAAAGATCGTTCAGCAATAACCCTTGCAGGCCATGCGGGCAAAGCTTTTTGGTTTGATACAACTAATGGTGGTTTTATTACCAGTTCTTATTACTATACTCAATATCCTCAATGGGTTAAAAATTGGAATGAAAATTATCATCCGCAAAACTATGATTGGATTCTTGGTCGAGCCAAAGAGGAATATCAAAATGCCAATTCACCAGTTTTCCATCATGAAGATGAGCTTTTTGGTCAAACTTTTCCACATCATGTAACACAAGCTCCAAGCCCTGAGTTTTTCAAATCCTTGTCTAGAACTCCCAAGGCCGACCAATTAACTGCAGATTTTGCAGAGCATCTTTTAACTGAGGAGCGATTAGGACAATCTCCCGAAAAAACCGATTATTTAGGTATTAGTTTCTCCGGAGTTGATGCGATAGGCCATCAATTTGGTCCCAATAGCCTTGAGTCTGAAGACAATTTATTAGAGTTGGATAAAACTTTAGCACATCTTTTTACAGTCATTGATAAACAAGTGGGGCTAAAAAATACCCTCATTGTGCTTACTGCAGATCATGGCGTAAATGATGGGCCAACTTATCTCAAGGCGCATCAAATGCATGAAATCAAACCCATTGATATCCTGCAAATGGAACAATACATTCGTACTGCATTAAAAAAACAATATGCACTTCCAGAGGAAACTCTGATGTCGATTACCCCGCCTTATATCTATCTCAATCATCAAGTCATAAATCAGCATAAGGTGAAACTTGATGAAGTGAAAAATTATCTTGCCCATGCTTTAACACAACAACCGGGAATATTCAAAGCATATGCGTTACCAATTACTGAAATAGAAAAAGACTGGCTTAGCGCCAAAGTCAACAAAATGTATTATCCGGAGCGATCTGGAGATATATATCTCATTCAACCCCCTAATCAATCATATGGTACTAAAAGTAAAGATCGCGTTGCTCATGGCAGTCCTTGGCAATATGACAGTTATGTCCCCTTACTCTTCGTCCACCCGGATTTTAAAGCACAACGCATTTTTCGACCGACTTACACACCAGATATTGCACCGACTTTATCCGCTGTTCTTATGATAAAAAATCCATCTGGAGCTGTGGGCCAACCTTTGCAAGAAGTAGTACAGGCTTTTAATTAAAAAATGCTTTTTTGTGTAGAAATGTAGCTGGGTGAAGGCAACGCGCCGTAACCCAGGAGTGATTTATCTCAGATCCTGAGTTCCGCTTCGCTGAACCCAAACTACATTTGAGTATCAAAAAAATATCGAAATCGGCTAAACTTATATTATAAAGAATGGCTGTGTTTTATTACTCTGAAAACCAGTGGTTTTGCAAGTAAAACCTAATATAAAGATTGAATTTAACACAAAAAAGCTTTAGTATTTGCACGAAATTTCTAACGATATCATCATGAATAAGCAAGCGATAATTATTGGGATTTCTGGCCCTTCTGCATCAGGAAAAAGTCTTTTAGCAAATACTATTGTTAATGAGCTTGGCTCAGAACAAGTAGTAGTCATTTCTGAAGATGCTTACTATAAAGATAATGGACATTTGCCTTTCCCTGAAAGAGAAAAAATTAATTATGATCACCCTGATTCTTTTGATCATTCTTTGCTTTGTGAACACCTACGTCAATTAAGAGATGGAAAACCTGTTGAAATTCCAATTTATTCTCACTCCAAACACATGCGTCTGCCTGAAACCAGAACAGTTGGCCAACATGCCATTATCATTCTTGAAGGTATTTTGCTCTTTAGCGACAAAGAATTGCGGGAAATAATGGATATTCGAATTTTTATGTCCACCCCTCTGGACGTATGTTTAACCCGACGTTTAAAAAGAGATGTGGTTGAACGGCATAGAACCTTTGAATCAGTAGTACATCAATATGAAACAACAGTACGTCCTATGTACTTGCAGTTTATTGAACCATCCAGTCGCTACGCTGACATCATTGTTCCTCGCGGAGGAGAAAACAGGATTGCTATTGAAATGATTCAAGCTAAAATGCGTGAATTGTTAGCGTCACACACTAATTAATTTGAGGAGAGAATGGTGGGATTTTTAGCAGGTAAAAAGGCACTCATTATTGGTCTGGCCAGCAATAGATCAATTGCTTATGGTATTGCCAAAGCATTTCATGAGCAAGGAGCTGAATTAGCATTTACTTATCAAAATGAACGGCTGCAAGGGCGTGTGGAAACAATGGCTGCAGAATTCAATTCATCACTAACCTTTCCCTGCGATGTAGCTTATGATGAAGAAATCAAAACTCTTTTTTCCAATCTCCACAAGCACTGGGATCATTTGGATATCTTAATCCATTCCGTTGCTTATGCTCCGGCAGATCAAATCAGTGGAGATTTCGTAGAGTCCTGCACTCGTGAAGGTTTTAGAATTGCTCATGACATCAGCGCCTACAGTCTAATAGGTCTTGCACAAGCCGCTTTACCCATGATGGAAGGCACTGAAGGATCTCTTCTAACTTTATCATACTATGGTGCTGAAAAAGCAGTGCCTAACTATAATGTTATGGGTGTTGCCAAGGCCAGTCTCGAAGCCTCTGTACGTTATTTAGCATCAAGCCTAGGCTCTAAGGGTATCCGTATCAATGCTATATCTGCAGGTCCCATCAAAACACTTGCTGCTGCCGGAATTAAAGATTTTCGTAAAATTCAAAGTGCTTATGCCAACATTACTCCACTCCATCGAAATGTTACTATTGAAGAAGTAGGTAATACTGCGGCGTTTTTATGCTCTAATCTTGCTTCGGGTATTACAGGTGAAGTAGTACATGTAGATGCTGGCTATCATGCTGTATCTACTATGGGCGAACTGAGTTAATCAAAGTAACCGCTCACGTAATGGCATCAGATTGTAGTTGGGTGTATTGTAGCCTGGGTGCAGCGAAGCGGAACCCGGGAAAATTGGTAATTTAAAATCCCGGGTTCCGCTTCGCTGCACTCAGGCTACTATTCTATATTTCATATTTCTAAGCTATTCTTTAATACACTTATTCTAAAAAAGATCATCATGTATCAAGTCGTCAGGGCTATTCTATATATTTGGACTTTCGTCATTACGAATTCAAACGCAACAGCAGCCTCATTTTCTTTAGACAATTTAGTTAAAGTAACTCCAGAAAATGATACTCAATGCATACAATACTACCTCTATAAAGGTGTTCTTTACTGTGATACAACGAAAACTGATACGCAGACTATGGATCCTGAACTAAAGAACTATGAAAAATTAAAAATCGTATTTGATGACCGTCCTTGGCAAATGGCATGGGGAAATAAAAATTCAATTGGAACTACAATTGAATACATTCCTGCAGGTGATGATATTAATCATTGGAATGAATTGGTTACAAGTCAGTTTTTTCCTGGATTGCAGAAAAAAATGACTTTGCAACAATTTGCAAATACCATGGTTAAAAATATAAAATCTTTAGGGTACCAACCTATTGTGAATTATCTTGAAGATACGCAAGACAGGGTGCTCCTCGAAATAAGGATAGAAAAACCTCAAAACCAGGCTCAAGATGAATTGGAAATGTTTCTCAAAGATGATCAAGGCATTTATCTTTTACACTATGTGATTAAGAAATCCGATATGGGAAAAGAAAATAGAGCAAAATGGCTACAAAACTTAAAAAGTAGCGAGAAATTAAAATCTGATCAAAATAAGAACAATAAATAAAGATTAAGGCATTTTCGGGGCATTGGGCTCAGGGTCATCAATTTCGAAAAGTGTATCGTCTGCCCCTAAATTCTTTTCTTGATCAGCCAATTGTGCTGGCAACTTTACTGGGGCACCAATTAAAGTGTTACGAAGAACTTCCATTTCACGCGCAGTATTGTTTGGATCGTAAGTCATTTTCTCAATCTCATCCAATTCTTTTTGGGTATCGATTGGGTCAAACGCTAATTCTTTATCTACCTTGGGTTCTTCATTTTCTATCTTTGATTTAATAGCCTGCCATTTGGATGACTTGCCCATAATGTCCTCGGAAAAACTTTACCTAAGAATATTATAGCTCATAATACCTAAGATGGATTAGGAGAAATTGATTAATCAATCTCCCCTGTATTTTTATATACTGCATCCAGCGCTTTTAATGACTCCAGTAAGGGCTTCATTTTAGCTAGAGGCCAGCTGTTTGGACCATCACTCAAGGCATTATCCGGATCCGGGTGAGTTTCCATAAACAATCCTGAAATACCTGCAGCTACCGCAGCACGCGCAAGAACAGGAACGAATTCACGTTGTCCGCCAGAAACTCCGTTATTTCCTCCAGGTAATTGTACAGAATGCGTCGCGTCATAAACAACAGGACATCCAGTTTCACGCATGATGGCTAAAGAACGCATGTCTGAAACCAAATTGTTATACCCAAAACTAACACCGCGCTCACAAGCCATAATCTGCTCATTACCACATGCTTTTGCCTTGGCAATCACATGTTTCATTTCCCAAGGAGCGAGAAACTGTCCTTTTTTGATATTAACAGGCTTATTCATTGATGCGACTTTCTGAATAAAGTTGGTCTGTCTGCATAAAAAAGCCGGAGTTTGTAACACATCAACAACACTGGAAACTTCCAACAAGGGAGTGTCTTCATGAACATCAGTTAAAACTGGCACTTCCACCTGGTTTTTTACCTTTTCCAAAATGGACAATCCCTTTTCAAAACCAGGACCTCTATAACTGGATATAGAAGAACGGTTTGCTTTATCAAACGAGGACTTATAGATAAAAGGAATCTGCAATTGACCGCATATTTCTTTTAAATAACCTGCTGTTTCCAAAGCCAGTTCTTCACTTTCAATGACACAAGGTCCCGCAATTAAAAATAAAGGTTTATCTAAACCTACTTCAAATCCGCATAATTTCATTCTTGATTTTTTCCTTGATGTTTCGTTCGAGCAGCAAGTACGAATTGTTTAAACAGTGGATGACTTGCTCTTGGAGTTGATGTAAATTCTGGATGAAATTGGCATGCCAAAAACCAGGGATGATCAGATAATTCGACCATTTCAACTAAAGAATTATCTGCTGAGCGTCCAGAGATAATCAATCCATGTTCAACCAGGCTTTCAACATATTTATTATTGACTTCGTAGCGATGACGATGACGCTCAATAATTTGCGGCTTCTCATAGACCTTTCGCGCTAACGTCCCTTCTTCCAATTGACACAATTGCGCTCCTAAACGCATTGTACCGCCTAAATCACCATGTTCATCGCGAAGTTGTTTTGAGCCATCAGCATCCATCCACTCACTAATTAACCCAAGCACAGGATATGGAGTATCTTTATTAAATTCAGTGGAGTTCGCTTCTTTTAAACCAACAACATTTCTGGCAAATTCAATAACAGCAGTTTGCATTCCCAAACAAATTCCCAAGAAAGGAACTTTATGCTCTCGAGCATATTGGATTGCTTTAATCTTGCCTTCAACACCACGCTCCCCAAAACCACCCGGGACAAGAATGGCATCGATACCCTCTAAAAGCGAAGCTCCATGTTTTTCAATTAACTCGGCATCCAAATAAACAATGTCAACTTTAGTTTGAGTATGAAGTCCAGCATGCAGCAAAGCCTCATTAATGGATTTATATGCATCATTCAATTCAATATATTTGCCTACCATAGCAATTTTTACAGTCATGGTTTGCACGGCTCGCATTGCCACCACACGATCCCATTCACTTAAATCGGCAGGTTTTACCTCAAGACCCAATTTTTTGACAACGATGTCATCGAGTCCGTGTTCATGTAATATTCTTGGAATTTGATAAATACTTGGCGCATCTTCAAGCGGAATAACTCCTTCTTTCTCCACATTGGTAAACAATGCAATTTTAGCACGATCAGACATAGGCAAAGCTTTTTCCGAGCGACAAATCAAAATGTCAGGTTGAATACCTATGGAGCGTAATTCTTTCACTGAGTGCTGGGTTGGTTTTGTTTTTGTCTCACCTGAAGTAGCAATATAAGGCACTAAAGTCAGATGGATAAATAAAGTTCTTTGTGAGCCTAATTCCATGCGCATTTGACGAATTGCTTCAAGAAAAGGTAACGATTCGATGTCCCCTACAGTTCCACCAATTTCAACCATTGTCACATCAAAACCATCGGCACCTAATTTGATGCATCGCTTAATCTCATTGGTAATATGGGGAATTACCTGAACTGTACCCCCTAAATAATCGCCTCTTCTTTCTTTTTTAATGACATTTTCATAAATTTTCCCTGAGGTAAAATTATTACGCTTTGTCATCGTTGTATTTACAAAACGTTCATAATGTCCCAAATCCAGATCTGTTTCTGCGCCATCATTGGTCACAAAAACCTCACCATGCTGGAATGGGCTCATAGTTCCAGGATCAACGTTAATATAGGGATCAAGCTTAATCAATGTTACTTTAAGGCCACGCGCCTCTAGAACTGCAGCAAGCGAAGCAGCTGCAATACCCTTTCCTAAGGAAGATACCACACCACCTGTAATAAAAATAAAATTTGTCATAATTGACCTTGTATCCTGCTAATTAAGTACTGTTCAGTAGAGAAATAGAAATTTAGGTTTTATTGTAGCCTGGGTGCAGTGTAGCGGAACCCGGGAATTCCGTAGTAAGAAAATCCGGGTTCCGCTACACTGCACCCAGGCTACAATATACTGTGGCTAAACAAATCAGGATATAGCCCTAATTTATCGCTAATAAATGTCCCAGTTTCTCTTTTTTAGTTTTTAAATATCTGTGACTTTCCTTAGTAGGCTCTATTTCTAAAGGCACTCTCTCCATAACCTTTATTCCATAACGATCCACAGCAGCAATTTTTGAAGGGTTATTGGTTAATAACCTTATTGCATCAATACCAAAATATTTGAGTATTTGATAGGCAATAGCATAATTTCTACTGTCAACAGGAAGACCTAGTTGATGATTCGCATCAACAGTATCCCAACCTTGCTCCTGCAAGGCATAAGCTTTTAGTTTATTCGCCAAGCCAATTCCTCGTCCTTCCTGGCGTAAATAAATTAAAACACCACCTTCAGCAGCAATCAATGCCAAAGATTTTTCCAATTGGTTACCGCAATCGCATTTACAGGAACCAAAAATATCACCAGTAATGCATTCTGAATGAATACGCACTAAAGGCACGCGATTCGCAAACACAGGCGGCTTTACCAAAGCAAAATGCTCTGCATTATCAAGTTCGTTTGCAAACACAGTCATAGTAAAATCACCTTTATTTTGCAAAGGAATACGTGTTGAAGCAGCAGCGTTGACCAGCACCTCATGGCGAATTCGGTATTCTATCAAATCTTTAATCGTTACCAGAGGAATATTATGTTTTTTGGAAAATGAAACCAATTCATCACGACGGCTCATAGTACCATCTTCATTTATAATTTCACAAATCACTGCAGCAGGAGTTAAACCAGCAAGCTTTGCCAAGTCAACACTACCTTCTGTTTGACCTTGCCGTTCCAAAACTCCTTTCTTTCTAGCGCGTAAGGGAAAGATATGTCCTGGAGAAATGATATCAGTCGGTCCACTCTCAGGATTAATTGCAACTTTAATTGTTTGAGCCCTATCTTTAGCTGAAATTCCCGTTGAGACACCTTCCGCTGCTTCTATAGATACAGTAAATGCTGTGCCATAAGGTGATTTATTATTTTGCGCCATCATTGGCAATTGTAATTTATCAATCAATTCATCAGCCATAGACAAGCAGATCAATCCACAACCATGACGAGACATAAAATTAATTGCTTCTGGCGTAGCATATTCTGCAGCCACAACCAGATCTCCTTCATTCTCCCTATCTTCATCATCCATTAAAATAACCATTTTACCGGCTTTAAGTGTTTCCACTGCGTGTTCTATTGTAGCTAATGAATACTTCATAACGCGACCTCATTTGATCCAGTGTTCATTTAATCCTCCTGCCAATCCAGACATGCTATCATATTGTCACCCATAGCATGCCAAGAAATAGTATGCGCTCGGTCAAATATCCCACTCTGCTGGTAGGCTGAAATTGCATCGTGCTCCAAAATACTTGGAACGATATATAAATAAGTTCGATGAACTAACTTTTCCTGGTGCAGCGCACTAAAAAGAGCGCCTCCCGCCTCAACCCAAACATCATGATACCCCAACTCCCCCAGATGGCAGAGCACAGCACCTAAATCCATTACTCCATTTTTCATGGGCATTAAATGCAAAGTACTATTGGGATAAGAAGCTTCCTGCTCATTACAATGATACACATGACAATGAGCTGCTGTTGAAAAAATTATGGATTGTTGATTAAGACTCAACTGCCTATCAATAATTGCAACTGGCTTTGCCTGTTCTTTCTGGCCTAAACGCACATTCATCTTAGGGTTATCCAGTTGTATTGTTCTAGCCGTAGTAAGAATGATATCTGTTGCAGCGCGCATTTGATGCGTAAATTCCCCACATTGAGTATTTGACAAAATAACACGCTCTCCTACTGCGCGACCAATTTTACCATTCAATGTTTGCGCTATTTTCACCGTTACCCTTGGCATTTTAGTTAAAGTCCAGTAAGAGTAACTTTTATAAAATTCTGTAATTTCATCTACAGGGTAATACGTTACCTTTATGCCATGGGCACGTAACTTATCTGAAGAATTATTTTTAGCTACGACTGGATTGGGATCTAAATAAGCAAAAACAACCTCTTCCACTCCATAATTAATAATTGCATCAACACATGGAGGCGTTCTTCCCCAATGATTACAGGGCTCAAGAGAAATATATAGCGTAACCCCTGGCATTTTAGGAGGAATCTGTGTTAACAATAATTGTTCTGCATGCGGAGTCCCTGCACCTCTATGGCATGCCTGTGCTATAATAGTTCCATTTTGCACAGCAACAGCGCCAACGCAAGGATTTGGGGCGCAATGGCCTTGTCCAAGTCGGGCCTGTTCAAGTGCTGCGAGCAAAAACTTTTTGTGCATTGTTTAGTACCTTTCTATGATGCATGGTAACTGCTCACGTGCTAAATAGACGTCCTCCTAAGGATAAACCTCGGGATAACGAGAGAGGATGAGTAGTTACGATGCGTGAATGATAACAAATTATTCAATTTTTGAGTAGCCTAATGATTAAATTGAAAATTAAGAAAAACGTCTGTTTAATACTGTTAGCCACTTTTCTTGCACAATCCTCTTTCTCCCAGGGGCTGTCTCCATACTCAACAGGAGAACTGGAACAATTAGAAAAAGAGTTTGTACAACAAATTAATCAGTCAGAAAGTGTGGAGCGAAACCCGTTAGCAAGCCAATACATTAATCGTATTGGGAAAAATCTTGCTCATGCGGGTCATATTAAAACACCAGATTTCTTTATAGTAAAATCAAATGAAATCAATGCCTTTGCTGGTCCTGGTGGACATATAGGTATTAATTCACAGCTTATTTTAACCACAAGTAGTGAAAGTGAGCTTGCTGGGGTTATGGCCCATGAGATCGCGCATGTGCGTTTGCACCATCTCTACAGAATGATCGAGCATCAAAAACAAATGCGCATTCCCATGCTTGCTTCCATACTGGCCTCTGCTGCTTTAGGTGTAATCAATCCCACAGTTGGGATGGCGGGAATGATGGGTGCCATGACAGGGTTTTCCCAAGATAACATCAATTTTACCCGTTCTAAAGAAAAAGAAGCGGATAGAATTGGAATCGATATGCTGATTAAAGCAGGATATAATCCTCACGGTATGGCCGCTTTTTTTAAAAAAATGCAGGAAAATTCTCGTTATTATTACACTGCAAATGTACCTGCCATTTTACGAACCCACCCTCTGGATGGGGATAGAATCGCTGAAGCAGAAAACCGAACCGCACAATTTTCGCACAAAAAATACACAGAAACTCTCGAATACCCATTAGTCAAAGAATTAATTCGCACTTCAGTCATCCGCGATCCTAAAATGCTACTTGATTATTATGAGCATCAATGTAACCAAAAAACTCCCGCATATGCTTGCCAATATGGTCATGCCCTTGCGTTAATCAACAATAATAGTTATACAAAAGCAGCTGCCATTTTGACTCCTTTATTAGTACAAAATAACAATCTATATTTTCAAATTGCTATGGCACAAGCTGAAACAGGATTATCCCAACATAAAGCCGCCCTCTCCCGATTGGAAGAAATACAAAAGAATTACCCTGACAATTATGCGGCACTTATGGCATACGCCCAAGGTTTATTGGCTGCAAATCAACATGAAAAAGCCACAAGCATCCTGCTTAAAGGTAGTAGGAAATATAAACAGGATCTTGTTTTATGTCGTGAGCTAGCTCGAGCCCAAGCGCAATCACATCAAAAAGGCTATGCTTATTTTACCCAAGCCCAGTGTTTACTTCTTGAAGGCCAAAAAAGAGCAGCAGTAGCTCAACTCAAAGTAGCCCGTAGTCTTGCCAAAAAGGACCCTTATTTATTGGCAAGGATCTCTGCCAAAATTGATGAAATTGTGAATTAAATGATGTTTGCGGTGTAACTTAATTGGAGAAAACCACACAATTGTAAGAATTTCCTTTTCTATTGACTAATCTCGTTTGCTTGCAACTACATCTTCTATACATCGCTGAAAAATCAGCCCATAAAATCCGCCCTAAATAATTGGATCCCGCGGAAGCCACGGGGTGTAGGCAGAGATGTGATCAGGAGACAAGTGCAAGTGCAAGCAAAAAGGCTACTCAAATTTACTCTCACAATAGAAATTAATCTCGAAAATTCTCATACTGCAATGGCAATTTGATATTTGATTTCTTTAAAAGAGCGATTGTTTCTTGCAAATCATCACGTTTTTTACCAGTAACCCGAATTTTATCTCCTTGAATAGAGGCCTGAACCTTAATTTTGGAATCTTTAATACATTTCACGATGTCTTTGGCTGTTGGCTGATCGATTCCCTGTTTAAACGTCATATTCAAGGAATAAAATTTTCCACTGTGCACCGGCTCATCCTCTATATCCACTCCCGAAGCATCAAGATTACGTTTACTGCAGTGATTGCGGAATAAATCCTCTAATTGTCTGACCTGAAAATCAGATTCGGCTCGTAATGTCACTGTCAGATCTTTAAGTTCTATGCTTGACTCTACTCCCCGAAAATCAAAGCGAGTACCCATCTCACGCAAAGCGTTATCCACAGCATTACGTAATTCAACCATATTTGTTTCAGAGACAATATCAAAAGAAGGCATAAGTTACTCGTTCAAGTTAAAAATGTAATTTAACAAAAAACAGAATGCGGCACCATATTTCCAAATGTCAATTTCTCCTAATGTTGCATATTTGCGTAAAGAATGTTATCAAATTAATTGGTTCAAAAATATTCTATTTAGTTACCAACCGTACAATAGCTTTCAGGTTATTCTATCTCAAGGAGTGAGAAGTATGGCAAAGGAAAAAAGAGAGTATTACACCTCATATCAGCCTCAACAGCATCAATCTCGTTTTTGGGTCCATTCGGAATCCTGTTATACTGAGGAAGAATTAGAGCAAAGAACATGGATTCTTAAAGTGCGCAGTAACTCAGGAATTCATCCTGATTATTTATCAAATCCCAGTTCCTGGTTTGCTGATGACTCCCAGGCCTTAATCAACGTGTATGAGCGCTCCTGGTTTTACTCTAATGCATACAAGACACGTCATGTTTTAAACCGGGATGACTTTCATGTTCAACCTATCGATAGCCAACGTCTCCAATGGACTGCTTTATATGACTTAATGCAAAAAACCGGAGATTATTTATTATTAAGAAATCAGGCGTTGCCCCAAACTCATTTAAATCAGCCCATGAATTTTTTCCTATTGGATCTGAATCATATTCTGAAAGGAATAAGTCAAAATCCAAATATCAAACAAACAAGAGACCAACTGGAGCATGTCACCCGCTACGTACGCACTATCGAAAAAAACATTTCTCCCTTTGCAGGTTCAGATCGGCTATTTTTAGCTAATTTCCGCAGTACGATTGATGATGAAATCCATCCGCAATTAACGCGGAAGATTGAATCACAATTATTAAGAGATCGCCTTGGTGAATTATCAAAAAGCATCGAACAATTATCCACCGAGCGCAACAGAATATTACATTTTGCTCTGAATGCGAATCAGGTTAACCCCCACCCTTATACTTTCGCAATTGATAAGCCTGATGATTTAAAAGCCTACCCTACTCAGGCAGTAAAAGAGTGTGGGAAAAGTTCAACTGCTGTCGTAGAAAGCCCTATATCCATATTGCAATTAACAGGTGAAGAGCTTAAAGATTGCTCCAATTTCCAGTTAATAAACATGGAAGATAAAGTGTTAGATCATTATGCCAAAGCCATAACTGATTTAAATGAGCTCGATCAGTTTCAAAAAGTCATTACTCAAACAATGGATCTCTTGGGACAAGCAGGTGAAGTGTATACCGTTTTTCAATTTAAGGAGCAACTCTCTTTTCTATTGAAACAAATTGAACATTTTATTGATGAATCATCCGTTCATATTAACGAAATTATTCATGCCAATACGCTTGCTTATCATAAAGCGATTCATGAGGAGCAGAATTTACCTTTGCTAAAAAGGTGGTTAACATCCGAGCAAGAAAAGTTAAACACATTCATAGACAATCAAGATACTTTAGCGCAATTTCCCTCAACTACAGCAGATCTTGCAAAAACCAATCAAGCACTGAAACAACAAGTAAATTATGTTATTGGCCATTTAAATGGCCCTAAAGTAAAAAGTACTGATTTCGCAACACTAGCCGGGCAAGCTCAAGAATTAAATGCATTGATGGATTCAATGCATCGCTGGATCACATTCCAATACAAAATCAAAGGACTGGAACCACCAAAAAAACCTGAAAAGCTGGAATTATTATCACAACAACCAAAATCACAACAACAATCCCACAGCCAACCAAAACTGCGTCCATCCTTCTTTGAGGCGAATAGACAAATCTCCGGAACCAATGGCTGTTTACCCAACTGGACTTATGAACAGGCAGTATGTCCTGTGTTTCCAGAGCAACCACAAGCTCTAGCAATAACAGCCTGCGGCGACCAGGATATGGATGTATGTCCAGTATCAAAACAAGAAACATCTTATGCCGGCGTTTATTTGGGCTTAATTGTTTTAATTCCTGTTGGATTAATTGCACTCTATTTACTGTATCAAGCACTCAATAATAAATCCGAGCCCAAAGTGAAAATTCTAGGAAATAAAGATGAATATGAGGCAATAAAAACGGAATTAGATGATTTTATTGTAACAATTCAAAGAGATTCATTCATGAATGATTCCGATATAAAAAGTCTCTTCGAAGAATACATTGAAAAATACGAGGAGTTAAGCAAACAAGCCAAAAAAGAAATTTATGATATAGAAGAATTAACAGAATTATATGAAAACATAAAATGCTTCTATGATGATTACTGTCCTAAATCACCCCAATCGACTTCTCTTACGTGTTAGGTAAAACCTACATTTCCGCGCTTTATGCATGGTTGATTGACAAATATACTCATTATTGAGTGTAACAACTATAATTAGGTTATTTAGCATATCAATTTAACTTCTTCTTATTATTTTTCGAATAATGAGAAGAATAAACTACGGTAGTGAGAGTTGTGGAAGCATTTAAAAATAATTTTCAATCCTTGGTACGATTAGCCATCCCACTAATTCTCACCGGGTTATTACAATCTTCTGTTTATTTTTTTATAACCATATTCCTAGCTCGTGTTAGTCAAGATGCATTAGCAGCGGGTTCACTGGTTGCCTGGCTATTTGGGACGTTTAACATCATTGTTATCGGTATATTAAATGCGATTAATGTCTTGGTAGCCCATCGACATGGCGCTAAAGATGGACATGGAATTGCTTTAGTATTTCGAGATGGATTTTGGTTAGCTTGTATCTTGACCATTCCTGCGTGTTATTTTTTTTGGCATATTGCCCCACTTCTCTTATATCTTGGCCAAAACCAAGCTTTGGTGAAACTAACTGAATCTTATTTACATGCACTAACATGGGGATTATTAGCGAATTTTATTACAGTGGTACTCATGGAATTTGTAATAGGACTTGGCAAAACTCGATTTGCACTATTCTTTAGTGCATTGAATGTCTCTTTGAACATTTTATTTAGCTTTGCTCTGATTTTTGGAAAATTTGGCTTGCCAGCCATGGGAGTTGCTGGTGCAGGCTGGGGTACAACCATAGGTTTTTGGATTACTGTATTATTTTTCTCTTGGTATATTTTTACGAATAAAAACTATAAACCGTATACTCGCCTACTCTTTACTTACGTTAAACCATTTTACTTGATTGAGTTACTCAAAATTGGGACTCCTTTAGGAATAATGTATTGTGTTGAAATTGGCTTTTTCTTTGTTTTGATTTTAATTATGGGTTCACTCGGTAATCAACTGCTAGCAGCCAATCAAATCACATTGCAATATTTATGTATTTTAACGTCTGTTATTTTTTCAATAGCCCAGGCAATCACTGTGCGCATGGGGCATTTATTAGGGGAAGGCGATGTAGTAACTGCAAAACAGGTGGGTTATATCGGTACTTTTACTTCGGTTACTTTTATGTTTGGTGCCGCACTTATTTATTGGTTTTTCCCTAAGTTACTTATTGCTATTGATTTTGATATTCACGAGCCTGGTAATCAGGAAATATTACATTTTGCAATCCAACTTCTGGCAGTCAGTGCAGTATTTCAAATATTCGAATCAGCCCGGATCTCACTATTTGGCGCTTTACGTGCATTAAAAGATACGCGTTATACCTTAATAACTTCAATGATTAGCTTTTGGGGAATTGCGTTACCTGTAGGTTACTTGTTTGCAATTCCTCTGCAATGGGGCGGCATTGGCCTCTGGTGGGGCGTGTCATTAGGTGCAGTCATCAGTGTTTTATTGCTCTATTGGCGGTTTAATTTTAAAATGCAGCATTATCAGCCAGAAATTGGATAAATCTTGAAAAGACCTGCCTTATTTTTTCTTTTTCTAATCACCTCTTATTCGGTGTTTGCTTTAAATAATCCAGAGCTAAAATCCTATAAATATACTTTCTCCAAAAAAGAAAATTTTAAGGTCTCTTTCGCTGATTATCCCAAAGGTGAAGAAAAATTCTTTGAACTTCAATTTAAAAATGGTGCTAAATTGCCTCATGAAATTAATACGCCCCTTCATGGATTAAAAATATCAGGCAATAATCATAGTGATGATTTATTCATGTATGCTTATAAAAAAGTAAAGAATTTAAAACCCAATACAACCTATCACGTCAGTTTTTCTTTAGAATTTGCCTCGAATGCTCCTGAGGGTTCTATGGGTGCAGGAGGCTCGCCTGGTGATTCAGTGTATGTAAAAATTGGGGCTGTATCTCATAAACCGCAACGCGATGTGGATGACTCCAATCATTACAGAATTAACCTGGATAAAGGAAATCAAGCTCTTGATGGAAAAGATATGATCACTATCGGATCCATTGGGGTAGACACTGCAAACTCCATTTACAGGTTAAAGGCATTACCTTACTTACCCACTGAAGAAATGCAAGCGAAGCTCGCCAATTATACAACCAGAAGCAATAATCAAGGCGAGGTATGGTTAGTCCTCGGCACAGACTCTGGATTTGAAAGTACAACTACAATTTTTTATACCGGTTTATCTGTAACATTCAAAGAGCTGATTGAGGAATCAAAGTAAAATTTCTTTTTACTCCACGTTAAAACATCCCCGAAATATAGGTATATGTTCGGCTCTCTATAGCTAATGCGGTCTATATATTTTGAATCATTTCATCAACCAAAATAAACTTTGTACAATAAAAATAAGCCAATGATTAACGTAATTATCCCACTTGAGATAAACACTCCCGATTTATTTATCGTTTTATTCCAAATTTTATACACAGTATCTGGACAATAGAGCCTAAACAAGCCGCCAATTAGTATTAGCCAGGCAAAGACTGTTACTATGACTGGCCAACCCATTACCCATACGTTATGGCTCAGAACCATTAATAATCCAATAATTAATGTGATGATACCAACAACTAACATGACAGCTCGTTGTCCCATCAATTCTCTCATGGCAGTGATTACAACTTCACGTCGTATAAGTAAAAGCAGGCTCACAATTACCAAATACCAACCTAGTACAGAAGCTAAAAAATTGGTACTCATAATAATCTCCTGAAACATCCCTCTTATATAAATTATAGTGCAATATCTCCTTGAATAACGTGGTGAAACAGTTAAAAAAAGCTAAACTTATATAATATGATGTTTGGATCAAAGGATTCTTAAAATGAGCGAGCAATTTACTGCAAATGTCTACTGTAAAGAAGAAAGAATCGCGACCCAAACAGGAAACGATATTGATCAGCTTTATGCCTGGATGTTAATTCAAGTCAATGGACACTTTGATGATATACGTGGTGAGATTATCGACAATCAGACAAATAACGCCGTCAGGACATTTCGCAAAGCACCTATAGAGTGATGGCAACTCGAATTTATTTTTAAATCATCTAAATAGGCTAGAGTATCGTCGGTTTTTTGAGAAAAAACTTGATCTATTGAGTTATTTTCAATTAATTACTACGTTCCACAGCTTATTCGCAGACGTAGAGGAAGTACGGACAATGAAAAACTGGCGACTCCTAAGGCTAAATGAGCACAACTCATAAAAAAGAATGATTGACTCAGATAAAGAAGTACTTACAATGAATCCCTTAATTTAAAAGTACGTTAAGGATAGTCATGAGTGCAACAGAAAAAACTTCATCATTTAATCTGTTTTGGTTACTCAACTACATTTCTATTGCATCAGTTTCGGCGGCTATCATCACTCCCGCTTTACCAAAAATCCAAACTGAATATGCTTTAGGCCCCGGTATTATTGAGTGGATAGTCTCGGCATTTTTGATTGGTTATGTAGTTGGTCAATTGATTTATGGGCCACTTGCTAATCGATTTGGCCGTTTAAAAGCATTACGCATAGGTTTGGTGATTAATCTGATTGGGCTTGGTGTATGTTTGCTTGCACTACTGCAAGAAAACTATTGGTTACTCGTAAGCGGACGGCTAATCACTGCCTTGGGAGCTGCCAGTGGGCTTGCCTGTACCTTCATGTTAATTAATGAATGGTTACCTGAAGCACAACGCAAAACGGCTATAGCCTATTCTGTTTTGTCCTTTGCACTGGGCATCGGTATTGCTGTAGTTATAGGTGGGGTCATTACAGAATTTCTTCATTGGCAAGGATGTTTTTGGATTTTACTCGTGCATGGTTTAATAATGCTGTGGGGAACTTGTATCTTTAGTGAGACATTGATTCATCCTAAATCAATATATGTTTTGACTATTGTTCGCGATTATTATGCTGCACTTGCTTCTGCGAAATTGGTAATTTTTTCATTAGTAGTAGGTTGCTGTTCTGCAATATCTTATTGCTTTTCTGCGGCTGGGCCTCAAATTGCAGAAAAAATATTGAAACTCTCGGCAGCTGAGTATGGGTATTGGAATATCCTTAACATTATAGGAATGCTCTTAGGTGGATTATTAGCCAAACGATTACTTGCTCGTTTTTCGGCAAACCAACTCATTACCATTGGTTTTCTTGGTGTTGTGGCAGGAATAATTAATTTATTAATCATGTGGTATTTTGGGAATCAGTCTTCATTATGGTTTTTTCTTATTACAGCCAGCTTATATTTATTTAGCAGTTTTCTATTTTCGGGAGGTTCATTTGTTGCTTCCAATGCGCTTGAGGACAAAGCCAGTGCTGCAGCAATGATGAGTTTTGTTAATATGTGTTTTGCCACACTCAGTGTCATCGTGATGGGCTATTTGATGGTCAATCCTTTATTAAGTTTTATTATTATTTTAAGCCTTGTTTGGTTACTTGTTGTGGCACTATTATTAATAAAAGTCTCAAAGACCAATAACACAATAGACCTCGTCCAAACTCATTGAGGAGAGCGAGTACGAAGAAAGCTGGAGTGTATACGCAGTCATATGATGAGTCGTATACGCAATTCTCCTTTCCAATAGGTTTGGAAAGAGGTTTATTGATGTGATTAGGATGTAGATTAACTATTTAATTCTATAATTGGAGCAGGAGGCAACAATGTCGCATGGCCAGATACCACAATCACTCCAAAATTTTTTGGATTTGACCAATACAAGACCAGCTGTTTTTATACCCGAGGAAGTACGTGATCTCGCTGAAAAGACAGCAGAGGCTTTTGCTCTACCTAAGTTATTTGTACCCCTAATCAGCAACCCAGTGCTTCAACTTGCTGATCATGACATAGCGACACGAATTTATCATCCTGACCCACAAAAAAAATTACCCTTAATTATTTATTTTCATGGTGGTGGGCATTTATCAGGAAGCATAGAAACTCATGATGCACTTTGTCGGCGAATTGCTATTTCCAGTAACGCAGTAGTTCTTTCTGTGGGATATCGTTTAGCTCCAGAGTTTCCATACCCAGCAGGATTACTTGATTGTATGGCAGTTTTTGAACAAAAAGTTGAGTTAGTCAAAGACTTTCAGGTGAATATAAATCATGTTTTTTTAGCAGGTGATAGTGCTGGAGGAAATTTGGCACTTTCTGTTTGTCATCAAATGAAAGAACTTGGTGATCATACAATTAAAGGATTAGTATTAATTTATCCATCCGTTGATTTTTCGATGAACTATGAATCATATCAACGTAATGGAGAAGGATTTTTACTCACCCGAGAGAAAGTTAAATGGTATTTTGACAATTATTTCAAAAATGGTGGCGATCGAATTCAAGCATCACCAATGTATTTTAAACATTTGGAATTATTACCGCCCTGCTATATTGCAGCTGCTGAATACGATCCTTTATTTGATGAAGCAATCGCTTTTGCAAAAAAAATAAAAACTTTAGGAGTTCCCGTTAAATTAGAAGAATTTAAGGGAATGATTCATGTTTTTGCCCAACTTGAAATATTTGTCCCTGAGCAGGTCTCTCGATTAATTGGATCTATAGAACATTTTATCAAAGCACACTCTAAGTAGCTTGCGAAACCCGGGTTACGGCTTCGCCTGCACCCAGGCTACAAGGTATCAAACCCCTCATACTCCTGCCAACTGAGCTCTTCATAAGTACACTCTTCTACAATAGCAAGCTGCGGTCCTTCCTGCAGCCATGCATAAAATAATTTCAAATTGTCAACTGTCCCACACGCAAGTACTTCTACGCGTCCATCATCCAGATTTTGCGCCCACCCTGTGATACCCAGTTTCTTCGCTTCTCTTTGTGCTGAGGCGCGATACCATACTCCTTGAACTTTTCCCGAGATATAACATCTCATACATGCTTGATTCATCATAAAATTTCTTATTGGTTTTTGGATAAATAAAGTTTATCTTATTTTATAGGGTCTGTTTAGATTTTGCTAGCTTGAACTAAAATGGTCTGATTTTCGAGCACCGAAGCGCAGCATCACGAAGTATGTGAGCATCGGAACGCAAAAAATCAGGCCGTTTTGGCCAAGATAGTAGAAATCTAAACAGACCCTAATAAAGGAGATAAAAATGGCGATATGGTTTAAAGAAATTACTTTAGAAGATCTCAATCAATTTGGAAAAAATACTATGTCTGAATTTCTTGGCATCAAGTTTATTGAAATTGGTGATGATTTTTTAAAAGCAACCATGCCTGTAACTGCGCGTACCAAACAACCTATAGGTATTCTTCATGGCGGTGCCAATGTCGCATTATCCGAAACAGTAGCCAGTACTGCAGCAAACGCCGTTATTGATCTGAATCAATTTTTTTGCGTCGGCTTGGAAATTAATGCCAATCATATTCATTCAGTTAAAGAAGGTGAAGTTACAGCAATCGCTTCTCCTCTTCATCTGGGACGTTCTACTCAAGTTTGGCAAGTTAAGATTTTTAATGAAAAAGGAAGACTAACCTGTATTTCAAGAATGACTGCTTCGGTAATAAACCATCCCAAAGAGTAAAACGGTCTATGTATCTTTTTCCCTCTGACATTATGATACAATAAAGTGCATTTGATTTATTCTCCGCTGTTATGAAACCCAATCAAACACTTAAAAATCGGGGCGCCCTTAGCAATCCAGATGGCCGATTTGAGCCACAGACCCGCGAACATTTTGCTGATGGCTGGGACATCGAAGAAGATATTCTTCCCCCTTTAGAAACCTTTTTACTACCTGAGTATTCTAAATCAGTAATTAGCCATAATGATTCTCCTGATCTTGGCTTTGAACAGTCAATTAATCCCTATCGAGGTTGTGAGCATGGGTGCATTTATTGCTATGCCAGACCCAGCCATTCCTATGTCAATCTGTCACCGGGAATCGATTTTGAAACTAAAATCTTCTATAAAGTGGATGCAGCCAAACTTTTAGAAAAAGAAATTAATAAATCGAGTTATGCGTGTAAACCTATTGTTTTAGGGGCAAATACTGATCCTTATCAACCCGCAGAAACAAAACTTGCCATTACTCGTAGCCTTTTAAAGGTTTTAGCCTATCACCGTCACCCAATCATTATTATCACTAAAAATGCGCTTATAGAACGAGATTTAGATATTTTATCCGATATGGCAAAACACAATTTGATCAAAGTTGCGATAAGTATTACTTCTCTTTCAACAGATCTGAAACGGATTATGGAGCCTAGAACGACAGCGCCTTCTGGCAGGCTAAGAGTAATAAAACATTTAACTGAAAACAAAATACCTACTCGCGTTATGGTTGCACCGATTATTCCCATGATCAATGACATTGAAATGGAAAAAATATTGCAAGCTGCTGCACACGCAGGTGCCAGACATGCCAGTTATGTATTAATCAGACTACCTCATGAAGTCAAAGAATTATTTAAAGAATGGCTGAGCGAACACTTCCCCCAAAGGGCCGAACATGTGATGAGTCTTATTCGCCAAATGCGTGGCGGGAAAGAATACGATGCACGATTTGGTGTCCGTATGCACGGCGAAGGAGAATATGCCAATCTATTAAAGACTCGATTTCTTCTTGCTTGTAAACGATTTCGGCTCAATGTTGAACCTGAGCCTCATTTGGAAATAAATAAGTTTTGTAAAAAAGAAGATTTATTATCCAAACAATTAAGCCTCTGGGAGGATGAATGGTAGAGTGATTCCAAACATTCATTGGAAAGAATACCTTTCTGATTTTTTTTACTACCACTTGGATCTTAAATAAATATATTTGATTAAAATTAATGCAAAATAAGAAATAAATTCTATAATTAATCTGAGTGAAAAAAAGTAAAACCAAGGAGGATGTAATGAATACAAGTTCAAGCATTTCAAAAATGCTACGTACAGGTATCATAGTCAGCTCATTATTCTTCGCAGTAGGTTATACGTCTATCGCCAGCGCAGCTCAAGGATGCGGCCATGGATATCATAGGAATATGTATGGTGGGTGTGTATTAAATGCTCCAGGACCCAATTCATCACCAGCTCCATACCATCCAGGCTGCTGGCGAAATGCTTGGGGCCAATTACGTTGTTATAGATAATTACTTCCTTGGCCTTGCCTTTCTTAAAAGGTAAGGCCATATTTTTAACTCAATTTTACTTAAGAAACTTATTTGTTCTAAGTTTTACTTAACAGTTATCTTATTTCTTTTTATGAGAATGAGGTTCTAATTTAGACTTTTCTTGAGGATGTTTTATTTTATCAGGATGAGTAGAATGCTGTTGATCGTGACGGCGCGCATCTTGTGACTCATTCTTAAATTTATTATGTTTTGACATGTGCACTCTCCTTTATTATGTTTTGACATGTGCACTCTCCTTTTGATTAAAATTTCCATAGAATTTAAACTTAGTAGGACTTACTTAAAAAAGCAAATCACTCTCTTTTCGCAATCGTACTCACCAGGTCTGGTGCCAATTCGCTAGATTGAACCAAAATAGGAGACATGGAAACAAACCCTGATTTTTGAGTGGCACTTAATTCGTAAATTCAGTGGTTGTAATTTAAAAAGTGCGTTAAAGTAATTTTAAAAATTGAAATCATTTTAAAATGGATTTTTTATGACACCAGAAGTAAATGAAGCCTTAAGGAAAATAAGGCAGCAAAAACCCTTTATCTTAGCTATCACCAATTATTTTCCTATGGGTTATGTGGGAAGTGGAATACGTAGCATTGGCGGTTTCCCATTAATGTGTGGCGCAGAAGAGGAAGTCGAAGAATTACTAGGAATTTCTAAAGCAGTAATAATCAATCTCGGCAAATTAGATAATACTTTTGTTACACTGATTAATCTCCTCTGTGATATAGCAAATAAAAAGAACATTCCCGTTATTTTAGATCCTGTAGGAGCGGGCGCAAGCCAATACCGAACAGATGTTGCAACCAACTTAATAAAAAAACATCAAATATCCATTATCCGCGGCTATCCTAATGAAATTGCGAGTTTGCTGACTGGGGAGCTGGTAATTCAGGATAATAACCATCTTATGGAAGATAAAATAATAATAGAAAACGCTCAGTCATTATCAAAAAAATATAAACTCACTGTAGTTGTTAGTGGAAAAAGACATTTAGTTGTCAATTCAAATCAAATAGAGCAATTTAATTTCGATTCGGCCATGGTACAAAAAGTCGCGGGGATAGGTAATTTACTTTCAGCAATGATTAGCGTTTTTCATTCTGTGATTAAAGATCAATTTTTGGCCGCTAAAAATGCAGTGCATTTTTATGCTGAATGCGTTGGGCCAACTTCAAGTGGTGCTTCAGGCCCAGCTTCATTGATTATAGGGGTAATCGATCAAATTTATATTAATGCAAAAAAAGCACAACTATTTGCATAAAATTAAGATATATAGCATTGTAGGGTTTCTGGATAAACACCGTTCGCTAACCCGGGTTACGGCTTCGCCCGCACCTAAGGCCACAATCAAATTATTTGGTAAATGCCATAAAAGCAAATATTCCTTTATCTACAAGAACTTGAAAGTTATTCCAAGCTTGCTGACAAGCAATCTGGGCAAATGTATCAATTTTTTCAGGATAATCGTCAGTACGTGGATGCTCCATCCGTGCAATAATCTCATCATCAGCTATCTCGGAGTCGCTTTCCAGCATACGTGATTTTAAAGCATCCAGCCATTCATCACGTGTTTGATGCTGCTTAAGCACACCGTCGACCATTAATAAAAAACCATTAGGAGTTAATTTTTGTTTGCATAGAGCAATAAAATTGTTTTTCTCGTGCAAAGATAAATGGTGAACCGCATAGCTGGTATAAATCACATCGACGGGTGCAGATACACGAGGAAGTGCGGCAATCATATGATCCGCAATGAACTCTTTTTCACAATCCAGCGATGCAAGCGTGTTTTCCGCCATTTTTAAAACATCTGGCGCGGCATCAATACCAATATATTTTTTTATTGATGTTCCAGTAAGTACAGAAACAACAGTACTGCTATCCCCGCAACCAACATCTGCAAAAGAAAAAAGACGGTCTCCCATATGAGTTACGAGAAATTGTTGCAACGCCTGCAACATTTCACGATGATATAATGTATTATTTTTAATAGCACTTTGATACCGTTGCCAATTTTTATTAAAGTACTCACTCGCGGCAGTCATGGTTTATACCTTATAGTATTTAGTTATATAAAAAGGAGGATGATAGCAACTCCCATCATTCAGGTACACTAAACCAGTATAGATAAAATAAAATGCAGATTGCACAAAACAATGCTAAATGATAAAATTTGTTCCATTTGGCAAATATATGGGCCACATATGAACTATTTTTACACATTATTACTTGCTTTATTTTTTTCAACGAGCAGCCTCGCTGGCGTTGCATCTGAGGCGAGTTTGCGCGATAAAATTGGCCAAATGCTTCTTGTTGGTTTTGATGGGAAAAAAATTAATGAACAATCTGCAATAGTAAAAGCGCTTAAAGAAAATAATATTGGTGGCGTTATCTTATTTGACTACAATTATCGCACAAAAACATTTGACAAAAATATTGAAAGTCCAGAACAGGTAAAGAAACTTAATCATGACCTGCGCTATTTTGCTGAATTAGGTAATTTGAAACATCATCGACTGCAATTACCTCTATTAATTTCAGTAGATTATGAAGGAGGACAAGTAAATCGTTTAGGAGAGCAATATGGATTTCCTCCAGCATTATCTGCTGCCGAAGTTGGCAAAAGAGAAACTAAAGAAGCTGAGTCTACCGCCGCTTCTATGGCTCAAACTTTAAAAAAGGCAGAATTTAATTTAGATTTTGCTCCGGAATTGGATGTAAACGTCAACCCAGACAATCCTGTAATTGGAAAAAAAGATCGAAGCTTTTCCAATGATCCCAAGCAAGTAATACGTTATGCAAGAATTTATACACATCATTTCTTAAATCAAAAAATTCAATGTGCTTATAAACACTTTCCAGGACATGGGAGTTCTACCAAAGACTCACATTTGGGTTTTGTAGATGTTACCGATACTTGGCAATCTTATGAATTAAATCCTTTTGAGCAATTACTAAACTCTTCTGCAGCATGTGGTATGGTCATGACAGCACATATTGTGAATCGTCAATTAGATCCATCTGGATTACCAGCAACGCTATCTCACAAAATATTAACGGATCTTCTGCGTCATCAACTGCGTTTCAAAGGCGTGATCATCACTGATGATATGCAAATGAAGGCAATTAGCGACAATTATGGACTTGAACAAGCTTTAGTACTGGCGATTAATGCCGGCGCAGACATGCTGATGTTTGGTAATAACTTATCTGTTCCAGCACAAGATCCAGTGCAAGTCATCGATATAATTGAAGCCAAAGTCCAATCTGGGGAAATCAGCCAAGAACGAATAAATGAAGCATATCAGCATATAGTAGCTTTAAAAAAATCATTAAATTAGGGGTAACAGGACCTAATAATTTGATTTAATCGCGGATTACGCCAAATACGGCCGTTCCCTGATCGTTCCCTGATAGGGACTGTGCACCGAAGTTGGGGCTGAGCACTGACACATATAGCCTGGATGCAGCGAAGTGAAACTGGACTTTATTAAGCCTTGTCGTTTTGATTCCCTGCTGCCAGGTTAGAATTTTTAATCTACACGTCTAAATTGAATCGCTACATCAACATCTACACCTGGAGAAACATTTAACCTTCCTTTTGCACTGCCTGAATTTTTTGTGAAAATACCGTTTAAGTTACCAAATTCTGTTTTAATAGTAACCGCTCCATTAGCACAAACTCCCATCAGTTTTGTGGTATGATGATCAGGGCACAAAATACTTCCTGAACGTTTGTCTGCGCTGACCTCGATATTAAAATTCCCGGCACTATCCAGAGTGCTAACTGTTCCCGATCCATTATAGACACACTCAATTAACCAATTAGAAGCCTTACCTGATCCGATCCAATTTCCAGGAACATCGTCACAACTATTTGCACTAGAATAAAATGTAAAATCTGCATGCGATATAGTTGCAAAAGACAGTGCAGCAACAGTAAATCCAATGAGTAATTTTTGTTTCATTTTTCATCCTTAAAGAAATAAAGCCTAATACAAAACACCATCTGTTGTGACGGCGCAATGCGGGATTTATTATTACGTTATAAAACTACAAGTGCAATTGAAAGAAACCAGAATGAGAAAATAAATTCCAAACCCTTTATTTTGCAAGAGCAAATTGCCCATTTAGCCAATGGTAGCAATTATGAGAAAGGATTGAAATTTTTCATTGGTAGCAGAAGTTGTTCCATTTTTTTCAGGTGGTAAATTTAATTATGTATGGTGTAAGTATTTGAAAATTCTTTGAATTATTTTATCTTTATATGTTGAACTTAGTTTGCTGTTTCACAAAGTTCTATTTAACTACAACATAAAAAGGAGTTTCAATGAAAAAATTATGGCAATTTCTACTACTCAATTTTGTGAGTATACTGCTTAGCTCTTTCGTCTTTGCCCATGGGGTAATTGAGAGCCCCGCTTCAAGACAACAGTTTTGCGGCGTTGAAAGTAAGCCTGATGAAATATACAAAGATAAAATGACTCATGAAGAATGCCGTCCGATGATGACTAAAAGTGATGGTAGCCTGGATAACAGCATTTATAACTTTATGGCCGTACTCACCCATACAACTGGGCGGTCAACTAAACCTATTTCCGAACTACCTGCTAATGTATGTGGTTTTAATTCGGAGTCTTGGCAAGGTGGAAAAACACCATGGGATCGCGCACTGAATTGGCCAACGGTTCCCATGAGTAGCGGACAGCAGGAATTTGTGTGGAATATTTCCTGGGGTAACCATTTTGGTGATACTGAAGAATTTGTTTATTGGATAACCAAACCGGATTTCAGATTTGATCCGAATAAAGAACTTAGCTGGGATGATTTTGAAACAACACCATTTTGCCATTTAAGTTACAATGATCAAAACCCTAACGCAAATCCCAATGTGATTCCCGATAAGGTGAATAATAAATTTGTTACCCTGTGTAACGTCCCAGCCAGAGAGAGTAGAGCCGTAATCTATGGAGAGTGGGGTCGTAATAAATGGACTTATGAACGTTTCCATTCGTGTATCGATGTAAGCTTTAATGATAATCCCCCGCCGCCGGTGGACATCAAAGCGGTGATTCAAAAGCTCCCTACACAAATCTCCGGCGCGGAAGAACTAGAGCTTGATGGCAGTCAATCAATTGGTTCTGATTTAAGTTATACATGGTCAATTGATGCCGATGATTTATCCCCTTATACATTAACTAATAGCAACAGTGCAAAAGCCCATTTATCTCTTGCTAATCTAAGAGCTCAGCAACCTGTAACCATCAATCTTACAGTAACAAAAAATGACTTACGCTCGCAAACGAGTCTAATGTTTATCCACTCGCCTGCGATAACCTCCTCCTGGCAGCTAGTAGGCAACGCTATCGTATCTGAAACATTAAAATCAGGAGATAAGATCCAGCTAAGGTTAATCGATAACAACGGAAAAGATTATTTCTTACCTTCCGAACCTCTTGTATTAGATAGTGAGTCCGCCAAACCGGAAAACATTGCTTATACGTTGGCGCAAGTCATAAATATGGGCAACAACTTCTCCGTTAAGATTGGTATATTAGATACCAATGGAAAGGTGGAACCTGGGCGCAACCTGAATAATAAAATTTATGCTCCAGTTACAAGTATTATTAAGAATGCCTATATTTATGTCGTACCTAGTAATAATCCCGTAGAAACGTGCACTATAGAGCGCCAAAGTGGCTCCAGTGCATATTGGATGGGATACAATATCTACGTCGATAAAGCCCCCTTTATTTTAGACTTTAGTTCAATTAACATTGATTTAACCCAAATTAATGTCTCTCCAGGGGTGTTTAGCGAGGTGAGTGCTATAAATAACCATCAGTTATTAGTCAAAATCAAACCATTTTGGGTGACTAAAACAGTCCCAGGTTATATGGGTTTTACCCCCAAGAGTGGAAGTTACCCTCCATTCGATAACCCACTTCCTGCAAGTTGCCAATCTGATACCAATTAAGCGCAATCTAATAATTTATGACACACAACATTGTGTGTCATAAAGCCTCTTTGTTCTGTTGCAAAATGATAAATGCTTTTTTAGGGGAGAATCCCATTCAATCTATGCATTAGAAGTTTGTGCACGAGGTGACGAGCATTCATAGACATACAGATACATAGGTTTGATCAATTTGTGGATTACCGGAATCATCTTATGATGAGACAATGTCGCTACTGATTGGCAATGATTAAAAAATCGTTCTGCACATTGCTTTGTATCTCTAAAATCAACATAAGAAATTTTATCAATTTTTCCTTTAGATAAAGCATCTAAAAAAGCTTCTCCCCAATATTGATATTGATTAATATCACCGCAAGGAATTGCATAGACAGGTTCACTGGGCATAAAGAAATTCAATGCAGCGGCATTAGCAAAATAACCTGTAACAACTGGCTGTCCTTTTTTTATAATTTCTGGCGTATTAATCGCTTTTTTTAGTACCGTATAAGCCCTGCCCTTTTTTAGATAGGTTGCGATTGGCCATGAATTAGCGAGAATCACAACGATACTAAAAGACAAAAAAAATGGATAAACGATCATAAAAAAGCGTTGATATTGGTATCGTGCAACATTAAATCCGGTGATTAAGGCAAGATTCATCCCAAGCGGGGTTAAGTAAACCGATCGGGCATCACCACCTAATAAAGTTGCAATAATCCAGAATAATAGCCCTATAAGCAATACCGCATAAGTCAGTTCCAAAACCGGGTTATCGGATAAATTCTTAGTTTGCCGATACTTGAACCACCCAAATGCAGCGACTAATAGAAAAACTGAATAATTAATAAATAATGAACCGAACAGTGCTAAGAGACTATGGGCTGCCGTAGTATTATTTTGAGTTTGACTGTGAAAATTTAATAAGTAAGTAATGGATATCCAATCGTGATTAACATTCCAATAAATAACAGGAGCAACCATGAGAATAATGACTAGGCTGGCAAGATAAAAATGTATACTTTTAAATAATTGTCTCTGTTTTGAAAAGACAACATACAGCAACAGCCCCATCACACTAATTACAGCTGTATATTTAGATAAAAGCATGGCGCCAATAAATAAAGCACAAAGATATAAATCAAGAATTCGCTTGGATGAAATATAACGGGCAAAATAATAAAAGGACAAAATAGTAAATAAATTCAATGGCGCATCATATAAAACACGAACAAAAATACTTTCTGTAGTAGTAGGCAAAGCAACCCACATCAGCGCACTAATTAATCCTGTTCGTTGATCATGCAAGAGGCAACCTATCCTGTATATATAATAGGCACCTGCAATTAAACACAAAAAACCAATAATATTAATTGAAAAAAATGTCTCACCAAAAATCGTGCGCGAAATATTGAAAAAATAAGCAATCATGGGCGGCCCATCAAAATAGGACCAAGCCAAGTGTTTTCCCCAAGCGTAATAATAAAAACTAGTGATGGTAGGAACAATAAAAAAAGTTGCAAGAAATAAAAAGCCAATATAAATAATGAGGAAAGGTTTTGTTGCTTTTTGATTCCACATAAATCACCAAGTTCCTTTTGCTATTTTAAACAATAAAAATCTCATTTAGATCTAGAGCATTATGAATATCAAGGTTTAATGTAATAACTTATTGGCCTGGATAATATCACAATAAACATTTAATACACACTGAAAGAAACCGTTATTTAACACTTTTTTTGTCTTTGTTTTGGGAGGTTACTGCAGCAGGATTGGGTAAAATCTCTATAACATGCGCCAGCCATTTTTTATTATCTGCTCTAATAATGGTATTAGTGCGTCCATAAATAAAATCGTTTAAATTGCAATGGATTAACGACTTCAATTTGCTGCCACACTTGATCTTAAAATAATTTCGGTCTTGAGTAAGTATTTGTATATGATGTTTGACCAGCAGTTTGCCAAAAGGAGTACTCGTATGCAGCACTTCTTCTATAACGCGCTTTGGGAGTTCATTAAAATTTATAGTGATAAAGGCAAGCTCAACCGCCAGCGCTTCATTTTTGGTTTGTGCAACATTCGGTTTATTTCGCGTTTTGTTGCTATCAACAAACATTATGATGGAACGTCTATAAGTATTGCTCGCTTGATCCTTATTTGCATATATTGTTTTTATAATAGCGTTACGCCCGTAATATTTTTCGATACTTTTTGTCATTAAAGATTGAGTTAATAACTCATTGTAAGGCTCAGGCAATTGAGTAGAGCTTACCTTAGCACCTATTTTATCGATTTCAGCCAATTTATTTATCTCTAGCTGAATTTCTTTAGACTCAGGAGCGCCCTTCACTGAAATGGCGATGAAGAGAATTATTATTATAAATGGAAAGAAAAGAAGTTTTTTAATCATCTTTATTAATAGTCTCATTTATTCTCACTTTAATATCGTGCTAGTCCTGATTTAAAAACGCATCGTTGATGATTTAATCAGTTAATTTATTCATTCTCAAACCATCTCCGTCGGGAAAAAAAGATAAAGTTGGATTCTGGTAAACAATTTCTGTATAAGAAAAACCTGAAACTTCTTGTTGATTGTAGTTCCCTGATATCTCGCAATACCCTTCCCAATAACCATGTTTTTCCTGCTCAGGAAAAGCTGCAACATTAGTAAATGACAGACCGATACTGGGTATATTAATCCGGTATGTAGTGGGATAAAGGATTGATAATTCGGAATCAAGCCAATAATCCTCTCGAATCACCTCCATCTCCTGATAAGAAATAAATCGTTTTTCTCCAGAAGGAAGAATGACATTGGCTAAACCACCGATTACATGGTTGCCATTAAAATTGAAAATAAGGAAAATATTAGCGACCATTCCATTATTTAGGCGTACGCCAAACCATTCCCAACCATTCGCATCCAGATTAAAATCTCCCCACTGGTGATCCATCCAAGAATCACCGGGGTTTTGGGTAATTTGATAAGTCTTGTTATTCAGTTTAAGAGTACCTGTTGTTTTAAAATGAGGTATAGAATAATAATAGGAGTTGGTGTCATCAGCCATGGGCATCAGTCCATTCTCATTGATCAAAAAAAACGGAGCATTGGGTTCCAAAATTAAATTGAATTTTAAAACCGTATTATTTTGCCGACCCTCTGCTTTCAACAAATAGACCTCTTTCCCCTGCTGAACCTTCTTTTGTAAGCTATAATCATTTTTTAAAGTAATATTTAATGTATCCGTAGCAAATTTACCTTCATTAAGGAAATAGTCTTTAGCAACCCCATAGCCTATTTTGTTGTCCAAATCTGCAAGCTGCATATGCAGCATGGGTTGTGTATAAACACGCCCTTTTACATTAATCGCCGAGTTAAACAAAGCCACATCAAAACTTAAATGCCTGCCCTCATCAGTCACCAACTTGCCATTGAAATACCACCATTCAATGAGGCGATCAAATGAATAAGGTATATTTTGATAATGGGCTGCTTCATCTCTAGGAAAGTCGAGGGGAAAATAAGGTAAATTGGCATGAGCCATTGAAGCAGAAGCAAAAAATCCAATTAACATCCATTTTATACCACGCATTATTATTCCTTTTTAAATTTCAGGTCGCTTTTTTTAGGTGCGACGATATTATAGGAAGTTAGTGTGGATTAGCAACCGTGAATATTCTGTTTTGGAGATTAACGGTATTTTTTTAGGGGAAGATTATAGTTAAAGCGATTCCGCAGCCAAGGCTGCGGAATTCGAGCTTACATTTGATAGCAGCGAACTGATTCGTTACGTTCTTCGTCTGACTCTTCATCTGACTCTTCGTAATTTTTTTGATTTTTTGATTCACTTACTTTTTCATTCTCTTGCTCTACTGACTCTTCTTGTTTTTCTTCAGTTTGAGCCTCTTGACTAACATCTTCTTTCAGCTCGTTTTCATCTTCTAAAGCGTTCAGGAGTGATGCAATTTGAAGAATAGGCAACATCTCTGCGGGTAACATATGCATATGGCCCTGTGGACAAACAAAAAGAACCATACGTTGGACTCTAGGAGCAAAACCAAATAATGTATTGGGATTTCTTGGGGGTTGTGGGCTTTGTTGTTCTTGTGCGGTTTGTTGCTCTGCAGTTTCTTCTTCACTGTGTTGAGAAGATTCTTCTTCGCTATATTGAGAACCATCTTCCAGGCTTTCTTCTACGCTTTCCTGAGAACTTTCCAAGTTTTTTTCTTCTTCAGTTTTTCTTTCAACTTTAGGTGAGCCTGGCGGTGTTTGAGGCATAATCATTGCTCCTTAAAAATTAAAATTAATTAAAAATCCGATAATAAAGTACCTCTCGAAAAGAGTTCGTTTTGTTACGACTATGTCTTTTCAGGGAGCAAGTTTACAGTTAATTTACAAATTTTGGTAGTGCAAATGTACAATTTAATTTATTTTTTTCATCATTTTTTAAAATGATCCATTTCTAATCTAAAAACCATGTAATGCACTGATTTTGATTTTCTGTGCCCCAATGCTCGCATACTTCATGTATGCTGCGCTTCAGTACTCGAAAAATCAGACCATTTTGACTTAATCTAGCGAAATGCAAACAAACCTAATCGAAGCATAAATTTATTTTAATTCATATGAATATGGGATATATATTTAAAATTGCGCAATTCAAACAGAATAATGAGAGCCCTTCATGAACGCATACAAGCAATTAGAACAGCATTTTAAAAAATATTATGATTTTGAAAATTTGGCAGCAATTGTTTCCTGGGATGAGGCATCGATGATGCCCGTTGGTGGAGGCAAAGCTCGGGCAGAAGCTTTGGCTACGTTAAGTGCTGTTCAACATGATTGGTTAACCAATAGAAAAGTAGGCGACTTGCTAAACCAAGCAAAAGATATTGAAGGTTTATCATTATGGCAGCGAAAAAATTTATACTGGATGGAAAAAGAATATTTGCAGGCAAGCTGTATTCCCGTAAATTTAGTTGAAGAATTTACTAATGAATCCTTAATTTGTGGTCAGGCATGGCGAGAATTACGCGCAAAAAATGATTGGAAATCGTTTAAGCCTTACCTGGAAAAATTATTCGAAAAAGTAAAAACAATTGCGGAGATTAAATCACAAACATTTGGCAAGTCCCCTCTGGATGTTTTAATTGATGAGTATTCTCCAGATTTAGATTGTAAGACGATTACTCCAATTTTCAATTCTTTAAAAGATGAATTACCAAGACTGATCCCCAGGATTATTGAAAAGCAAAAAACACGACAAACAAAAACAATTACAGGAACGTTTCCAATAGAAAAGCAAAAACAATTGGGAATGGAAATAATGTCGCGTCTTGGTTTTGATTTTAATCATGGCCGATTGGATGTGAGCCATCACCCCTTCTGTGGCGGTATTTCAAGTGACGTGCGTATTACAACACGCTACAACGAACATGAATTTTTATCTTCCTTAATGGCAATTACCCATGAAACAGGTCATGCCCTATATGAACAAGGCTTATCAAAAGAATGGAGTACACAACCAGTGGGTCATTCCTTAGGAATGGCAGTTCATGAGAGTCAGTCCTTATTTATTGAAATGCAGATTTGCAGAAGTCTGGAATACCTCCATTTTCTGGTCCCTATTGCCCAAAAATATTTCAAAGGTGTAGAAAATATAACTGAAGAAAATATTTTTTATCATTTCACCAAAGTACAGCCCGGATTAATTCGTGTTGATGCCGACGAAGTAACCTATCCCTTACATGTGATACTTCGTTACGAAATAGAGCAGAAACTTTTTGCTTCCGAGATTAATATTGCTGACTTACCCGAAATTTGGGATTTATCCATGCAAAAATATTTAGGATTATCAACAAAAGGTAATGATAAAAATGGGGTGATGCAAGATGTACATTGGCCCTCAGGAATTTTTGGATACTTTCCTGCCTATACCTTCGGAGCATTAATTGCTGCTCAGTTATTCTCGGCAGTAAAAAAATCAATTCCTGGTATTAAAGAGCAGTTAAAACATGGTGATTTCAAACCTTTGTTACTTTGGCTAAGGGAAAATATTCATCAAAAAGGAAGGCTATTAACCTATCCTGAGTTATTACATCTGGCAACTGGTGAAACATTAAATCCCGACTACTATTTTGCACATGTAAAAAAGCGATATTTATAAATCCAAGGTTGGATCACAAACATGAATAAACGTAAGATACAAAATAGTGCCGTTATTGCAGCTGCTGTAGGCGCTGCACTCGTTTCTTTACATACAAATACCGATTGGCTGTCTGAAAAGGGCCAGACTGGAGAATTTGAACGATGTTATCACATAGTTCGCGCAGGTAAAAATGACTGTGCAACATCGAAACACTCTTGTGCCGCCCAAGCAACAACGGACAGCGATCCAGAAGAATACATTATGTTACCTAAAGGACTGTGTGAACGCATCGCAGGAGGAATAAGTGCTTAATTATACCCAATTGCCGCCTCGTATCAAAAATGAAATAAAGATACAGCAGTATCAAAGCGAATTGCTAGTAGGAGGAGTACAATTAGGGGTAATCATTTTGTTTATGGTCATAAACTGTTTCACTCCGGTGGGTTATACACCGAATGCACCAGTACATTCCACCACTCTGGGCCTCTCATTATTTACTATTCTCATATTAACGCGATTATGGTTTGCTTATACGAATCAATTAACACCTCTAGTACTCGGATTATTTGTAATCACAGAAATGTTCTTGTTGCTGTTTATTATCTGGACTTACTACTTACAATATGAAACTTCCCCGACGATTAATTTAAAAAATACACACATTAATTATGCTTACATTTTAATCACACTGCGCGCATTGCGCTTCGAACCAGAATGGGTATTACTCTCAGGTTTTAGTGCAGTAATAGGCTGGAGCCTTATCATTTGGCAAACTTTATCCAGCGCCGGCATGAATGTTATCACTTGGGATTATGTAACCTATGCCTCAACACGCAGTGTCTATTTAGGTGCTGTATTTGATGTACTTTTGTCTATTTTATTAGTCACTATTGTTTTGGCGTTAGTACTCCAGCGTGCCCAAAAGACGCTTTGCCAAGCAGTAGAACAAACCAGCGCAGCCAAAGATCTGGCGCGTTTTTTTGATATAGGTGTTGCTCAAAAAATTACACGCTCTGAGTCCGTGCTCCAAGCAGGATATGGTGAAACACGACAAGCAGCTATTTTGTTTACGGACATGCGCGGCTTTACTAAAGCATCAAAAACACTTTCGCCAAGCAATTTAATCAGATTACTGGGAGATTATCAGCGCTTACTCGTTCCTATTATTCAAAAACATAATGGGACCATAGATAAGTTTATGGGCGATGGCATCATGGCAAGTTTTGGTGCGGTAACTCCTTCAGATACTTATGCAGCGGATGCTTTAAGAACAGTAGATGAAATTCTTTCTATACTGCCCGTATGGAATGAAACACGTAAAAAAAATGGAGAGATTGTTATCGATGTCGGCATAGGACTTGCGTGTGGCGAAATTGTTTTTGGAGTGATAGGTAACGCAGACCGACTTGAATATACAGTGATTGGAGAAACTGCAAACCTGGCTGCTAAATTGGAGAAGCACAATAAAAAAGAGCATTCAAAAGCATTAACTGCTGTCTCCACTCTAACAGAAGCACTGAAACAAAATTATAAAAATGAAACACCAAAAATCGAACGTAAATCCAGACTGGTAGTGGGAGTAGAGAGCCCTATGGACTTACTAGTTTTAGGTGAGTAATGAACTCTCTTACTTAAATGAATTAATAATAGTATATTCCCGCTGAGATGAGTTATTTATAACTTTGGCTCCCCCGTTTTTCACGGGAGAGAACACAATTTTCTTAACTCAGATGATTTCCGGAACTCTTCACCAGTTTTATAAATTGCTGCAGCTCGCAGGTAGCCCCGCCACATGCCGGAACTGAAACAGGATTTCCATTGTACGTGATGTTTACCAGATAATAATTTGCATCACGTTCATAAAGTGAGAAATTGAGATTTGAAGCATAAGGTGGTGCGATTTCCAAAGGAGCGCCCAAAAAGCTCAGCGCACTAGCTATAGTAGTATCATGTGCTGATAGCAAAACATATTTAAGCTTGGATTTTTTCTGGCTGCCGCTATTGAGATAATTAGCAATATTGGTCATGAGCTTGGTGCTGTAAGCCGTTGCTACTGGATGTGGTCTTTCCTGCGCCATAAAAGCCCAATTACTGGCACTAATAATTGTTTCCACATCTTGGGTACTCAATCCAACTGGCATCGGTGCGTTATGTAGTTGATGAATGTATAAAGTATCACCAAGTAATTCAAGATCAACCAAGTTCTTAATTTGCACACCTGTCAAAGCACTCCACAGAGGATACTTATCCTTGAGTGCATTATTTTTTTCTTGCCATTCTTTGGTTGAATACACATACTGTTCCATCAATTTTGCCCGTTCTGCAGAGCTTACTTGTTGAATGATCACCTCATCATATTTAGACGGTGCGCTAAAAATAGGGATGGGTTGAAAAGCATGGGGTAAAGCAGGAAGAGACGGCTCTGAAGTATTTGGCCCCGTTCCAGGAGGATATAATCCCATTAATAATGACTCGGCACTCATAAGCGTACGCTCATAATCCGTAGAACGGACATACATTGTTCCTTGTTCGTAATGTTCAGCCAATAAATGTGCCTGCTCAATGTATTTTTTACGGAACTCCATGCCCATTTTATATTCTTGCTGCATCCCCTCAGCAGTTAACTGGCCAGGCCCCTCCTGCCATTGATAATTTACAGCTGAAAGAGGAACAATAGGTGTTCTGTCCCCATGCCGAATGATATCAACAGCAAAAATAAGGGTATCGTCTGCAAACAAAAGCGACGGCACACTCAATAAAAGTGCAAAGCTTAAGCGAAATTTGTAGCCCATTTATTATACTCCTTGCTAAGAATGTATTAACTATGATGTCTTTGTAAATGCCCATCAAAAGTCGGCTCTGCACTATGATGAGTATGAATGCAAAAATCAAGATACCAGACTCGATTTATAAATTTTTGATAATTTGTCCATAGCACCACGTCCTGAGACTTGTTCGCAGGATCCAGAACATCGAGAATAAGGACTGATTAACTAGATCGATTATGGATTCCGCGAACAAGTCCTGTACGATCCCCACAAAATTCAAAGAAAGACTGTAGTGGGGGTCTGTGTTGTGGCATTT